>JBBSFF010000254.1:0-3849 GCA_038238995.1 Sphingomonadales bacterium | reverse complement strand
GTGATGTGGTTCCGGTCCGCGAACTCCCATACGGGCCCGCAGCTGTAAAACGCTGCATCAGAGGCCGGACAGATGGCAGCATCCGACTACGTGACAAAACCTCCAATTACCGCTTGCGTCTTTAGGGGCGTCCACAGATGGGAAGCTGCCGTTGGCAGCGTTATGCTCGACATGTGCGTACGCTCGTCTTCTTGCTCGTGGTTGGACTGCTCGCCATCGCCCTGCTGGGTTGGCGAAAGTACTCTAGTCTGTTTCCAAAAACGACTCACGAAACCGTGGTGCTGACCCTCGAGCGGCGATCAGCGCTACGGCTCCTTAGGGAGGAAAAAAAGTTCGAGCCTCACGAATATCCGCCTTTGGGATACACAGGTATCGCCACGCCTGACGAAGGTGTTACCGCTCGTTCGGCCGTCAATAATGTTATCGACGCAGTTTTGGCAAGCGCAGATGGGCCAATCTCATCCATAACGGTATCAGATTTAATTGGGAGGGATATGAAGCGCGTCAACCTCCTTGAAACAGAAGATCGCGATCGCACGGGTGACTACATGATCGAGATTTGGTACCTGCTCGGCTTCAAGGGCGCCACTGGCCGGTTCGCCTACGGCGCATCATTCAAGCGCCCCGCAGGATATGGAGAGCCCCTGCCGCCCGGGTGGAAATCCCCGACTGAGCCAAGGCCGATCAGGTAACGGTCAATGTCTGCCAACGGGTCGATAGTGGACCCGTGACAACGCTCATCCGCGCAAACCGCTGTCCTACACCCCCCCAATTCGTATAGCTTCGTCGCTCGACACCTTGACAGTGATTCGCTGCTTATGCCGTCCACCGCCGAAATCTCCGGAGCATGCCACGGCACCCCAAACCGGCTTACGTTCAAGAACAACACGATTTAAGCGGCATTTGTGTGAACTTAAGCTTCACGAGGCCGACGCCAACCCGCGACAGTCCACCGATGTCGGCGGTGGCATACTATCCGACACGTCCCGCGACATAGCCTTCGAGCACATCCGCCACCCGCCGCTGCCACCCCGGTCCGGTCCCCCGGAAATAGGCCAGCACATGCGGCGGCAGGCGCATCGTCACCGGCTGGCGTGCGCGGTCGCCGAGCGGCGGCCGGCCGATGGGGCGCATCCCGTCCTTCGTCAGGACCCCGGTCGCGGGACAGATGACGACTCCGCCGACCGAATGTTCGGCAAAGTCGGCGAAATCGTCCGGGAGTTCGGGCGCGTCATCCACGTCGACCCATTCACCGCGGGGGATGGCGCTTCTCTCGGTCATTGGCCTTCCTCATCGAAATAACGCGCCGTACGTCAGCAGCCGGCGTCCACACCACCACGACCATCCGCGCGTCGAGCCAGCCCTTGGTCACGAAGCGGGCCTCCGGATAATCGAAGCGGACGTCCTCAGCCATATCATTTACGCCCGCAAATACCCTCACCGCGTCGGCGAAATCGAGCCCGCGTTCGGCGAGAGTCTTGGAACGCTTGCCCTCGTCGAACATGATTGTCACTTAGGGTTCCCGTACTTACATTTAGTCGGCGCGTCAACGCTGCGGCGAAGCTGGGGCAACCGCTCAATACAGTCCCGCCCCGTGCACCGGCATCACCCGCTTCAGCTCCGCCATCGCCCAGACCGAATTATGCCCGCCCGCCTTGTGCTCGTTGAGCGGCACCGCGACCTCGTAGAAGATGTTGAGCCCGGGGTGGGCGATCGCGAGGGTGAAGACCTTCTTCGAGATCAACTTGGCGGTGTACAGCCGCGTCGTGTCGATGAAGTACGACGACACCCGGCGGCAGTGTGAAAACAGCGTGTCGGCGATGATCTTGTCGGCATCGAGCAGGTGGACATAGGTGTGGAGCACCGTCTCGCCCCGTGCGTGCGCCACCCGCCACAGCTTCGCCAGCGCGACGATCGACTCGCGCATTTCGGGCGACGAATAGCGGTCCTGGAGCTGGAGATAGGCGTTCGCCTCGCTCGCCTGCGCCGACTTGCGGACCTGGCTCAGCGCGCCGAACGCCGCCGTCGCCGATGCGGCGGCCGACACGGCGGCGGCGATGGTGGCAAGGTTGGCGATCATCGCCGCGACTGTAGCGCAGGATCGGCGACACGCCATGCGCTCGCTGGCCGAACGCCGACCGACCCGCTATCGCAATGTGCATGACCGTCGAGACCCCCGCCGAGCGCGCCCGCCGCAAGTTCGTCTTCGGCGTGCTCGAACAGATTTCGAACATCCTCGGCGCGATGGCGGCAAGCGTCCTCGTGGTCGGGCTGGTCCTGCCGACGATCGCCGCATTCGCGGGCATGGGGACGGTGTCGCACGCCGCGCTGGCGCAGGTCGCGACGCTCGTGATCGGCTTCGCGCTGTTCGCGGCGGTGACCGCTGCGATCGTTCGCGGCCTCGCGCGCGGGATCGACGACGACGCGGGGCCGCTCCTCCGCCGCGTCCGCCGCGACGACCTGCTGAGCGGCGAAGGGTGATGGCGATGATGGCCGCGACCCACGCCGCCTTCGGACTGGCGGGGGCGTTTGTTGTCATCGTCTTCGTCGCCGCGATCGGCCTTTATCTCTGGGCGCGGCCCCGTCGGCGGTGAGCCGGCGATGACCAAGGCGCGCGCCGATCAGTTGCTCGTGACGCTCGGCCTCGCCGAATCGCGGACGCGCGCGCAGGCGCTGATTCTCGCCGGGCTGGTATTCGCCGGCGACCGCAAGGTCGACAAGGCGGGGCAAGTGGTCGCCGACGATGTCGTGCTGACGGTCAAGGGGCGCGACCATCCGTGGGTGTCGCGCGGCGGCGTCAAGCTCGCGCACGCGCTCGACCATTTCGGCTGGGACGTCGCGGGGGTCACCGCGATCGACGTCGGCGCATCGACCGGGGGGTTCACCGACGTGCTGCTGACGCGCGGCGCGGTCCATGTGTTCGCGGTCGATTCGGGGACGAACCAGTTGGCGTGGAAGCTTCGCGACGACCCGCGCGTCACCGTCCTCGAACAGACCAGCGCGCGGGTATTGACGGCCGGGCATATCCCGGTCGTGGTCGACCTGATCGTCTGCGACGCGAGCTTCATCGGGCTGGCGAAGGTGCTCGCGGTGCCGCTGACCTTCGCCGCCCCCGCCGCCCGGCTGATGGCGCTGATCAAGCCGCAGTTCGAGGCGGGGCGCGGCGAGGTCGGCAAGGGCGGGGTGGTCCGCGATTCCGCCATCCACGCGCGGGTCTGTGGCGAGGTCGCGGCGTGGATCGCGGTGCAGGGCTGGCGGGTCGACGGTGTCGTGCCGAGCCCGATCACCGGGCCGGAGGGCAACGTCGAATTCCTGATCGCGGCACGGCGCGCACCGCACGCCGTTGACGGCGAGCCTGCCGATGCCCAAATAGCGGCCGATTGAGGAGCGCCGAAATGCAGTCGCAGAACCGGATTTTCGAAGACCTGTCGAAGGTCGCCACCTCGGCGATGGGGACGATGGCGGGCGTCGGGCGCGAAGTCGAGACAATGGTCCGCGGCCGGATCAAGGACGCCGTCGGCGGGCTCGACATGGTCGGACGCGACGAGTTCGAGGCGGTCAAGGCGATGGCGGCGACCGCGCGCGCCGATGCCGACACGCTGCGCGCCGAGATCGCCGCGCTACGCGCGATAATGGCGGCGGCGGCTTCCCCAGCGTCTCCCGTCGATACCGGCGATAGCGCGCCGATTGTCTAGTTACCCACAAGATTTGGTGGGTCGCCCCGATTCAGCCCTTGCATCGCGCCGCCGTCATCGCCAGCGTGCGGCAGCGGGAATCGGCAGGAGCAGGGGCGCATGACGCAACTCGACATCGGCTTCGAACCCGCGCCCGCCGCGCCGATCGATATGC
>JBBSFF010000253.1:0-3873 GCA_038238995.1 Sphingomonadales bacterium | reverse complement strand
TGGTCTCGCGCTGGACCGGCATCCCGGTCGACCGGATGCTCGAGGGCGAGCGTGAAAAGCTGCTCTGCATGGAAGACGCGCTGCGCAAAGGCGTGATTGGTCAGGACGCGGCGATCGCGTCGGTATCGGCGGCGGTGCGGCGCGCGCGCGCCGGGTTGCAGGATCCGAACCGTCCGCTCGGCAGCTTTCTGTTTCTCGGGCCGACGGGCGTCGGCAAGACCGAGCTGACCAAGTCGCTCGCCCGCTTTCTGTTCGACGACCCGGCGGCGATGGTCCGGCTCGACATGAGCGAATATATGGAGAAGCACTCGGTCAGCCGCTTGATCGGCGCGCCGCCGGGCTATGTCGGCTACGACGAGGGCGGGGTGCTAACCGAAGCCGTCCGCCGCCGCCCGTATCAAGTGATCCTGTTCGACGAGGTCGAGAAGGCGCACGCCGACGTGTTCAACGTCCTGCTCCAGGTGCTCGACGACGGGCGCCTGACCGATGGGCAGGGGCAGACGGTGGATTTCACCAACACGCTGATCATCCTGACGTCGAACCTCGGGTCGCAGTATATCGCCGCGTTGCGCGACGACCAGAAGGTCGCCGACGTCGAGGAGCCGGTGATGGAGATGGTGCGGGCGCACTTCCGCCCCGAATTCCTCAACCGCCTCGACGAGATCATCCTGTTTAACCGGCTCGGCATCGAACACATGAGCCGGATCGTCGATCTCCAGGTCGACCGCGTCCAGTCGATGCTGACCGAGCGAAAGATCCACCTCGACCTGACCGACGCGGCGCGGCGCTGGCTGGCGCGCGTCGGCTACGACCCGGTGTACGGCGCGCGGCCGTTGCGGCGGACGGTGCAGAAGCATTTGCAGGACCCGCTCGCCGACCTGATCCTGCAGGGGCGAGTTCCCGACGGCGCGACCGTCGCGGTCGACGAAGGCGACGGGCGGCTGAGCCTGACGGCGGGGTGAGCTCGGGGTTCGATTGAGCTGCTTGCTATCATCATCCCCTCGTGAACGCGGGGACCAATGACGGGAACTTCGGTTGATGGGTCCCAGCTTTCGCGGGGTTAACGCGTGTTTGGGCGTCGGTGACGAGAGCGATGGCGTCGACCTGACTGATCATCACACAACGAAAAAGGGCGGCACCTCGCGGTACCGCCCTTCATCGTGGTTCGTGACGCTGGTTAGAACTTGAACTTCGCACCGGCGCGGAACTGGCGGCCTAAGATGCCGTTGCCGCCCTGGACCGGGTTGTAGAGATACGCACCGTACGTCACCGCATCGAGCGGCGGCAAGCGACCGAACAGGTTGATCACGTTGACGTAGAAGGTGAACTGCTCCTTGACGTCGAAGCTCGCGTTGAGGTCGGTCGTGATATAGCTCTTCACCCGGTTGCCGGTGCCCGAATAGCCCGGCGCGAGACCATGGTCGCGGTAGCCGGTGTTCTGGTCCTGCGCCGAGTAGTCGTAACCCGCCGTGTAATTGACCGTCGCAGTCAGCGCGACCGGACCCGACTCGACGGTGTTCGACCAGTTCGCCTTCCAGCGGAAGGTTCCCGACCCAGCGGTGAGGTTGAAGTTGCCGAGCGTGTCGACGTAGGTCTCTTTGGTCCCGTCGGGGAACGTGGTGCTGAGCTCGAGGATCAAGCTCGCTTCGGCCGAGCTGGTGAACTTGAATTTGCCGAAGTCATGATAGACGTTCGCGCCGAAATCGACCCCGTTCGATTTGATCGTGTTCGCGTTGATCAGTTGCGATTCGATGAACGCGATCTTCGGGCGGGCAGTCGGGTTGTTGACGTCGACCGCATCGGCGATGACGTTGTACCCCGCCGGGATGGCCGTCCCGGCATAATAGGCCGCGAGCGCCGGAGCGATCGACGGCGTCGTGATCGCGCCGGTCTTGGTGATGTTGTAATAATCGACGGTGAAGGAGACGTTGCGGATCGGGTCGAACTTGATCCCGCCGGTGAAGCTACGCGACTTTTCCGGGGCGAGGTTAGGCGACGCGAGCGTCGTTTCACCAATAGAGTAGGTCGTCAGATACGCCGGGCAACCCGTCGGCGTGGCCGTGGTGCAGCCCGCGCCGTATTGGCGGAGGAACGCCGCCGGGATCGTCGAGATCCCCTGGGTGACATAGCCCGTCGTCGGCAGGGCGTTGGCTTCGGCGAACGCCGGGATGCGGAAGCCGCGCGAGTACGTGCCGCGTACCGTCAGCTGCTTGAAGGGACGGACGATGATCGTACCCTTCGGCGAGAAGTTGCTCTGCCCGCTCGAATAATGATCGTAGCGGCCGGCGGCGCCGAGCTCGAGCTGGTCGAAGATCGGGGCCTTGATTTCGCCGAACGCCGACGCGACGGTCCGGTGACCGACGGTCCCGAACGCGTTGAGCAAGAAGTAGCGCTGGGTCGGGCCGTTATAGTCGGGATTGCCGCTCGGCGAGTTGACGCCTTCGTAATAGACCGACCCGCCGACCGCGACCGCGAGCGGACCGCCGGGCAGCGTCGCGATCGTCTTCCCGAGCGTCGCCTGCACCTGATAAAGGTCCGACGCGTCGTTCTGAACACTCGTCGGCGTCAGATAGTTGAGCGTCGCAGCGGTATTCTGCGTCGGATTGACGAAGTTGTACGAGCCGTCCTTGATCACGTCGAGCAGGTGCTGAATGAAGACATAGCCCTTGCGCGTGATCTCGAGGTCGCTGTGCATCGCCGTCGCGTCGACACTGTAATCGAGGTCGTCGAAGACCGTGCCCTTGATGCCGAGCGCGGCGCGATAGACACGGTTGCGGTTCGAAGTGAACACCTTTTGCGGGAAGCGGCCGAGGATTCGCGCAATCTGGCCCTGCGCCGCGAACGGATTGTTCGGGTTCAAAGTCCCGTTGGTCGCGGTGCAATCGCCGACGGTCACGCGCGGGCAGATGTAGATCGGCAGCGCGAGGATGCCCGACCCGGGAGCGAGCGTCGAGTTAAACGCCGTCGATGTCGAGAAGCGCGGCGACAGAATTCCTGTCGGGCCGTTGCCGCGGATCGTCGCCGGTGATCCGGAATAGCTGCTCGTATTCTGCTGGAAGTTGATTTCGGCATAGGCTTCGGAATTTTCGCCGACCGTCGCGGTGAAGCGGCCCGAACCACCGATACGCTCGAGCTGCGGGCTGACGATCCGATACTGATAAACGTTGTCTTCCTGGCAGATCGTGCCGGTCGGGACCGAGGCGTTCGCCGCGATCGCGAGCTGCGTCGCATTCTGCGTGATCGAGCGGCCCGAAAGGCACGCCGAGGTCGGGTTGAGCTTCTGATAACGCCCGAGCGCCGCGCCGCCATTCTGCACGCCGTTGGTGAAGCCAACGTTGGTGTACGGCCGGACGTAGAAGTCGGTCGCGATGCCGAAGCCGTTTAGCGTGCCGTTGACGCCGCCGTTGGTGATGTTGTTCGGGCCGCCGAACGAGGTCTGGTCGGACGTGTTGTACGGGGCGGGCAGGTCGCTGTTACGGACTTCCTGCGAGTGGTAATAGAAGCCGCTGAGGTAGACGTTGAAGCCCTGCTTGGCGAGGTCGCCGGTACCGACGGTCAGCGTGAAGCGCTGGTTGCCGGCATAGCCGCCGCCCGACACGCCGCCTTCGACGCGACCGGCGACGCCCTTGAATTCACGCTTGGTGATGACGTTGACCACGCCCGCGATCGCGTCGGCGCCGTAGCTCGACGAGGCGCCGTCACGCAGCACTTCGATTCGCTCGACGATGTCGTCGGGGATCGTGTTGAGGTCGACGAAGTTGCGCTGACCGTCGTCGGCGAGCGGGTAATAGGCGGCGCGCAGGCCGTCGAACAGGACGAGCGTCGAGTTGGTCGACAGACCGCGCAGCGACACCGCCGAGGCCCCGCCGGCGA
>JBBSFF010000252.1:0-3886 GCA_038238995.1 Sphingomonadales bacterium | reverse complement strand
CCGACCTGCTCAGTCTGACCGCGCACAAGATTTACGGCCCCAAAGGCGTCGGCGCGCTGTACCGGCGGGCGGGCGTCGACCTTGCCCCGCTGCTCCACGGCGGCGGGCAGGAGGACGGGCGGTCGGGGACGCTCAGCCCCGCGCTGTGCGTCGGCCTCGGTACGGCGGCGGCGCTGGCGGGTGAGCGGATGACGGTCGACGCCGACCACGCCCGCGCGCTGTGGGATCGGCTGCTCGGCGGGCTCGACGTTCCCACCCACGTCAACGGATCGAACCACCGCCGCTGGTTCGGCACCGCCAACCTCGGCTTCCCGGGGGTCGATCCCACCCGGCTGTTCGCCGCCGTCCGCGACCTCGCCGTCTCGACCGGGTCGGCGTGTGCCAGCGCGAGCGGGCGGCCGAGCCACGTGCTGGCGGCGATGGCGGGGTCGGTGCCGGGGCTGCGGATCGGCTGGGGTCGCTTCACCACCGAGGCCGAGATCGACACCGCCGCCGCCGTCCTCACCACCGCCGCACGCCGCCTCGGGAGCCTTGCCGCATGATGCCAGCCCGGAGCGCGCGATGACCAAGGTCCGGTTCGTCTCCGCCGACGGGGCGCGCGTCGTCGAAGCCGAGGCCCCGGCGGGGACGCGGTTGCTCGACCTCGCGCAGGCGAACGACCAGCCGCTCGAGGGCGCGTGCGAGGGGGCGATGGCGTGTTCGACCTGCCATGTCCTGGTCAAGCCCGACGATTTCGACCGGCTGCCGAAGGCGTCGGCCGAGGAGGAGGACATGCTCGACTTCGCCTACGGCGCGTCGCGGACGTCGCGGCTCGCGTGCCAGATCTGGCTAGGCGACGATGCCAGCCTCGAGGTCAAGATGCCGGCCGCGAGCCACGACATGACCGGGCGCTAGTTCGCGGCGTAACAGGGGGCGGAAGGCGAGCAGGATCACCCCGCCGCCGGCGACGATCCCGGCGTGGAGCAGCCAGAAGCGCGTCGGCGACCAGACCTCGTACAACCCGCCGATCCGCCCGCTGATCGTCGAGCCGAGGAAGGTCGACAGATAATAGACGCCGATCATCGTCCCGTTGATCTTCGCCGGCGCGGCGCGCGCCCAGACCGCGAGCGCGATCGGCACGAAGAACAGCCAGCCCTCGTTCGACAGCAAATGGAAGCCGATCGCCCATAGCAACGGCGCGCGCCCGCCCGGTTCGGCGACCAGCGGCGCGGCGGCGAGCCACGCGGTGCCCAAGCCGAAGATCAGGCAGCCGATCGCCATCTTGGTCAGGTCGTCGGGCTCGGCTCCACGGTCGCGCTGCCACCGCCACAGCGCGAGCGTCGGCGCGAGCAAGACCACCGGCGCGAGGCCGTCGATCGCCTGCAGCCACGGCACCGGCATCGTCCACCCGGCGATGACGAGGTCGACATGGTCGCGGACCCACAGGTTGTAGACGTTCCACACCTGGCTCTGCGCGATCCAGAACAGCGCCAGCACCGGCATCAGCAGCAGCAGGACGACGATCACCCGGCGGTCGACCGGCGTCAGCGGCGCGCGCGCGGCTCGCCCGGTGCGCGGCAGGTCGGGCGGGAGATGGCGCGCGCCGGCGAGGAAGACGACCAGCCCGACCAGCATGCCGACCCCCGCGAAGCCGAAGGCGGTGTGCCAGCCGTAGACCTGCCCGAGGATACCGCACAGGATCGGCGCGATGAACGCGCCGAGGTTAATGCCGGTAAAATAGATCTGGAACCCCGCGTCGCGGCGCGGGTCGCCGGGGCCGTAAAGGTCGCCGACCTGGCTGATCAAATTGCCGCGCAGGCATCCCGCACCGACGATCAGCAGCGCCATCGCGGCGAGGAAGCTCGCGTCGAACGCCATGGCGAAATGCCCCGCGGTCATCAGCACCGCGCCGAGCGCGACGGTCCGCCGCCGGCCGAGGACGCGGTCGCCGATCACTCCGCCGACGACCGGCATGAAATAGACCAGCCCGACGTAGAGGCCGAAGATCTGGCTCGCGAGCGCGGTGACCGTCAGCGGCCCGGTGACACCTTCGATGGCGGCACGGAAGGCGGCGATCCCGACGATCTTCTCGACATGCCCCGGCAGCAGCAACTGCCCGACCATGTAGAGGACGAGCAGCGCCTGCATCCCGTGGAACGAGATCCGGTCCCACAGTTCGGTCCCCGCGAGATACGCGAGCCCGCGCGGCTGGCCGAACAGGTCGCGAGAGCTGGTTGTCATCGAATCGAGTGTTCCACGGGCGTCGGTCGTCGGCAAGCGTGCTTGCGCCGCGCCGCCACCTCGCCCATATCGGCTATGGGAGTCGGGCGGGCAGCGTTATCGCCAACCCGGTCAGGTCCGGAAGGAAGCAGCCGTAACGAATCCGCGCTGGGTCGTTCCCGGCTCCCACCGCGCAAATCGCGCACCGTACCGCACCCAAGTAATTCTACGCGCTGTTCCGCCCGCGATCTCGGTTATCGTGCGACGGAGATAGGAGCGCGGAGGTGATGACCGAGACGGCCTCCGACTATGAGTGGCAACCGTCGAGCCTGCGGATGCTCGCCAAGGCGTTCTCGTGGCGTGTCGTCGGATCGCTCGATACCTTCCTGCTGTCGTTCCTGATGCTGACTTTCCTCGCGCCGCTGCTCGGCATCGCACCGGGCGGCAACGCGCATCACGCGCGCACCGCCGGGTACATCGCCGGCACCGAGTTCTTCACCAAGATCGTGCTCTATTATCTCCACGAGCGCATCTGGGCGCGACAGGCATGGAACGTCCGGCAGCGGCCCGACGGGATCGACGAGGGCTATGGCCGCAACGGGGTCAAGGCGCTGACGTGGCGCATGGTCGGGTTCGTCGATACGGTATTCCTATCGCTGATCTTCACCGGCAGCGCGACGCTGGCGGTATCGATTGGCGGGCTCGAGGTGCTGACCAAGATCACGCTTTACGTGATACATGAACGTTTGTGGCAGCGGCTGCGCTTCGGGCTGGTGCGGGTCGAACCGCCGCGCGGGCACTAGCGGGTCTTGCGGCGCGGCGTCCGAAGCGCCACGCTCGACCGGATGGATGACGTGCTGTTTCCCGATGATTCTCCGCTGCGGACCCCGGTGCCGACGGTCGAATACCGCGTCCTCGCGCGCAAATACCGCCCCGGCGACTTTGCCGCGCTGCTGGGGCAGGCAGCGATGGTGCGGACCCTTGGCAACGCCATCGCGCGCGGGCAGCTGGCGCAGGCGTGGCTGCTGACCGGCGTGCGCGGGGTCGGCAAGACCTCGACCGCGCGGATTATCGCCAAGGCGTTGAACTGCATCGGCCCCGACGGCACCGGCGGGCCGACGATCGCCCCGTGCGGCGTGTGCGAGCCGTGCGTCGCGATCGCTGCAGGCCGCCACATCGACGTCATCGAGATGGACGCGGCGTCGAACACCGGGATCGACGACGTCCGCGAGATCATCGAGGCGGTGCGCTATGCCGCCGTGTCGGCGCGGTACAAGATCTATATCATCGACGAAGTCCACATGCTGTCGAAGCAGGCGTTCAACGGCCTGCTCAAGACGCTCGAGGAGCCGCCGCCGCACGTCAAATTCATCTTCGCGACGACCGAGGTGCACAAGGTCCCGATCACCATCTTGTCGCGTTGCCAGCGGTACGACTTCAAGCTCATCGCGACACAAACGATCGCCGCGCGCCTCCGCGAAGTGCTCGGGAACGAGAGCGTGGTGGCGGAGGACGGTGCGGTGGCGGTGATCGCGCGAGAGGCCGCCGGATCGATGCGCGACGCGATGAGCTTGCTCGATCAGGTGATCGCGTTCAGCGGCACCAAGCTCACGGCCGAGGACGTCGCGCGCGTCCTCGGCGTCGCCGAGCGCGAGATCCTGCACGAGCTCGCGACCGCGATGGTCGG
>JBBSFF010000251.1:0-3908 GCA_038238995.1 Sphingomonadales bacterium | reverse complement strand
TCAGCTGGTGGCGGCGGGCAAACTCGTGCTCGATGCGCCCGCACCGGTTCCCGCGTGGCACCGCGACCCCGCCGACCCGCGCGGCAAGATCACGCTGCTGCAGTTGGTGCACATGGAATCGGGGCTGCGCCACCGCGAGGCCGAGCCGGTCGCCGATGCCGACACCAATCGCGCGTTGTTCAGCGACGAAAGCGACGATGCCGCCGCCGCCGCCGAGGCCGCGCCGCTGCACTATGCGCCGGGTACGCATTACGAATATTCGACGCTGACGACGGTCATGCTCGACGCGATCATCGTCCGGACGATCGCGCCGGGCGCGACGACGCCGGCGGCGCGGCGCGCGGCGATGCAGGCGTATCTGCACGACCATCTGATCGTCCCGTTAGGGATGGCGAGCCTCGTCTGCGAATACGACGCGGCCGGAACGATGCTCGGCGGGTCGTTCTGCCACGCGACCGCGCGCGACTGGGCGAAGTTCGGGCAGATGTACCTCGACAACGGCGTCGTCGCAGACCGGCAGGTCGTGCCCGCGGCATGGGTCGCGTTCGTCCGGATGCAGTCGCCGACCAACCCGGCGTACGGCGGGCAGTTCTGGCTTAACCACCGCGGCAATGCCGAGGGGCGCCCGGCGCTGTTCCCCGACCAGGGCCCCGCCGACCTGTATTCGGCGATCGGCCATCTTGGACAGTATGTCATGGTCGCGCCACGCAAGCACCTCGTCGTCGTCCGCCTCGGCAAGACCGCCGACGGCGCGCGCGGCGACCTGCTCCCGACGCTCGGCGCGCTCGTCAACAGCTTTCCCGACGCGAAGTGACGCCCGATCATCGCATAACCGACGTCAAGCTCGACGAACGGACGATCCTGTGGCGCAACGCCGACATCGAGCAGGAGCGCCGCGTCGCGATCTTCGACCTGCTCGAAGGCAATTATTTCAAGCCGGTGACCGCCTACGACGATGGCTACGCCGGGCCGTACAAGGTCGTGATGGGGGTCGAGGAGGGGCGGCTGACGGTCGCGGTATCGACGACCGGGGACTTGGCCCTCGAAGCGTTCGTCATTCCGCTGTCGCCGTTCCGCCGCACCGTCCGCGACTATTTCGCGATCTGCGACAGTTACTTCAAAGCGATCCGCAACGCGACGCCGAACCAGATCGAGACGATCGACATGGCGCGGCGCGGCATCCACAACGAGGCGGCCGAGTTGCTGATCGAACGCCTCGCCGCCCGCGTCGACGTCGATTTCGACACCGCAAGGCGGCTGTTCACGCTGATCTGCGTGCTGCATATCAGGCAGTGAGTCGGCGCGAAGGAGGTCGGTATGAGCGAGATCGAGGAATTGATCGAAAGAGCGCGAACGCTCGTAACGACGTCGGAACAGCGGGAGGCGCAGCGTCGCAGCTTCGCCTACGGCAACATCAAGATCGAAAACCAGCGGGTCACACGGGAAATGGTCGACCGCGCGGCCGACGCCAAGAAGAAGTGACCGAGGATCAACAGCGTCACACTATAACGACAGCGGTCGATGAGGAGATCGACGCTGACTCGGCCGCGGCTCGCGAGGCCGAGAATGGGGTAGCACAGTTCGATGCGGTTCTCGAACTGATCGACGAAGCAGTGCGCAGCGGTCGGCCGTTTCGTCTCCGGCCATCCCGCATCCTTGATCTTCATCGCGTTGCGATGGAAGGCGTCCATCCACTTGCCGGTGCGTTTCGAAACAAGCCAGTTGAGATCGCCGGGAGCAAGCATCAGCCGCCGCGCGAACACCTCATCTTCGCACTCGTCGAGGAAATGTGCGAGTGGATCGAGAACAACTGGTCTTCGCCGGCAGTGACGCTTTGCGCCTACGTCATGTGGCGATTGAACTGGATACATCCGTTCGCCGACGGCAACGGACGGACTTCGCGCGCCGTGGCCTATCTCGTGCTCTGCGCGCGCGCGGGCTTCAGCCTTCCTGGAAGGAAGACCATCCCCGAACAGATTGCCGAGAATAAGACGCCCTACTACGATGCATTGGAGAGGCTCGACGAAGCTGCCGCCGCCAATCGACTAGACTTGACGGCGATGGAGGCGCTTTTGACGCTTAGTCTTCAAAATCAGCTTGATAGCGCGTTCATCGCAGCGACGTCGAACGATACCGACATGATGACCCCGCGAAAGTTTCACTGATGTCCGTCATGTCCGACCGCTGGATCCGCGAGCAGGCGCTCGCCACCGGCATGATCGAGCCGTTCGTCGACCGGCAGCAGCGCGAGGGAGTGATCTCGTACGGCCTGTCGTCGTACGGCTACGACGCGCGGGTGTCGGACGAGTTCAAGATCTTCACCAACGTCGACAGCGTCACCGTCGACCCGAAGGACTTTCACCCGGCGAGCTTCGTCGACCGCAAGACCGACTGCTGCATCATCCCGCCGAACAGCTTCGCGCTCGCGCGCACCGTCGAGTATTTCCGCGTTCCCCGCGACGTGCTGGTGATCTGCCTCGGCAAGTCGACATATGCGCGGTGCGGAATCATCGTCAACGTGACCCCGCTCGAGCCGGGCTGGGAGGGGCACGTCACGCTCGAATTCTCGAACACGACCCCGCTCCCGGCGAAGGTCTATGCCAACGAAGGCGCGTGCCAGTTCCTGTTCCTGCTGGGTAACGAGCCGTGCGAGGTCAGCTATGCCGACCGCGCGGGCAAATATCAGGGGCAGCGCGGGGTGACGTTGCCGAAGCTGTAGAACTTCGATCGGATGGTCAGGCGGACGCCGCCGACAGCCTCAATCCGCGTTGTCGAACTTCCTGACCTCGACGGTCGCTTCGTTGAAGGCGTCGAGCAGGCGCGCGTTGACGCCCATCCGGCCGAAATCTTCGCCGAGCGTCTGCCAGTGCGTGCCGCACCCGCAGACCGGGCAGTGGTGGATGCCGATCATCCGGTCGCCCCAGACGTACGCCGTCGTCGCGCCCGAAATCGTCACCTGTTCGGGCGGGAAGTAGGCGACGCGCCATGCCAGGCGGCGACACAGCGAGCAGTTGCAGTCCGCGACCCATTCGGGCGGGTTCGGCAGCTCGATCCGCACGTTGCCGCAATGACAGCTTCCCTGAACGCTCATCACGATCCTTTACCGCGCTTGGGGCACGCTCGCCATCGGCGACCGCGGCGTCCCCGCGACCACCCTATCGAGCAGCGCGAGCCACGCGGCGGCCGATTCGCCGATGCGGTGCTGGTTGCAGAGCACCCGCATCGCCGCCGGGTCGGGGCAGCGTCCGGCGACCGCGCGCACCGCGTCGGCGAGTGCAGCGGCGTCCGGCGCGGCGACGCAGCCGAAGCTCGGGTCGCCCAGGATTTCCGGGACGGCGGGCGAGCACGGCGTGGTGACGACCGGGACGCCGGCGGCGATCGCCTCGATCAGGACCGCCGGATAGCCTTCGAAGCGCGACGTGCAGAGCAGCGCGTCGGCGCGGGCGAGATACGGCGCGATTGCCGGCACATGCCCGGCGAAGGTAACGCGATCGGCGACCCCGAGTGCGGCGCCGCGGGCGGTGAGGCGCGCTCGCTCGCGACCGTCGCCGAGCAGGTCGAGCCGCCACCCCGGGCCGAGTGCGGCGAGCGTCGCGAACGCGAGGCCAAAGTCCTTCTGCGGCATCAATCGCCCGGCGGCGACGAGCGTTCGCACCGCCGGAGCCGGGCCGGACCGCGGCGGCGGCGGGGACCAGTCGTCGGGCAGGTTCGGCTCGGCGATCGTTGCGACGCTGCGACGGAGCACCGCTTCGGCCTCCGCCGCCAGCGCGGGCGACATCGCGACGAGGGCGGCATAGTGCCGCGTCGCGCGCGTAAACCACAGATTGAGCAGGCGCTGGCCGGGCGGACCGCGCTCCGCCACGCGGATCGGATTGCTGATCTTCGCGACGACCGGCGGTCCCTTGGCG
>JBBSFF010000250.1:0-3949 GCA_038238995.1 Sphingomonadales bacterium | reverse complement strand
CGCCGCCGACGACAGCGGCGCGCGGGCGATGCTCGACGCGGTGACGTACTTCGCCCCCGATATCGACACCGTCTACTTCCCGGCGTGGGACTGCCTGCCGTACGACCGCGCGTCGCCGTCGATGCGCGTGTCGAGCGACCGGCTCGCCGCGCTCGCCGCGCTCGCGGGGTCGACGGCGAAGGCGCAAGTGCTCGTCACCACGGTCAACGCCGCGCTCCAGCGGACCCTGCCCCCGGCGTGGATCGCCGACCTGACCGCCACCATCAAGCCCGGCGCGCGGATCGACCGTGACAAGCTCGCCGCGATGCTGACCGCGAACGGCTATGTCCGCACCGATACGGTGTTCGAGGCGGGCGAATACGCCGTTCGTGGGGGGCTGCTCGACCTGTTCCCGGCGGGCGAGACCCACGCGCTCCGCCTCGACTTCTTCGGCGACGAGATCGAGACCGTCCGCCGCTTCGACCCTGCCACCCAGCGCACCGTCGAAACCGCGACGGGCTTTTCGCTGCTCCCGGTCAACGAAGTTCTGCTCGGCGACGCCAGCATCAAGGCCTTCCGCAAGGGCTATCTCGACGCGTTCGGCGCGACCGCGACGGGCGATCCGCTGTACGAGGCGATGTCCGACGGGCGGCGACTGGCGGGGATGGAGCACTGGCTGCCACTGTTCGAGCCCGCCCTGTCGACGCTGTTCGACTATCTTGGGCACGGCGCGGTCGTCGTCCGCGAGGCCGGGACCGACGCCGCCGCCGACGCGCGCTTCGAGGCGATCGCCGAATATTACGACAATCGCAAAGCCGCGCTGTCGGCGAAGAAGGGCAGCTACCGCCCGCTCGCCCCGGACGCGCTCTACCTCGGACGCGATGAGTGGACCCGGCTGCTCGCGGGCAGCCGCGCGCATCTGACCTCGCCGTTCGGCGTCCCCGACGGCACCCGCCGGACGATCGACTGCGAAACGACCCCGCCCCGCGACTTCACCCCCGAACGCACTGCCCAGAATCTAAGCGGCTCGAACGTCTACGAAGTGGTCAAGAGCCACATCGACGACCTGCGCAAGGCCAAGCGCCGCATCATCCTCGCCAGCTACTCGAACGGGTCGCGCGAACGCCTCGCGGGGCTGCTCGGCGACCACGGCGTGACCAAGGTCGCCACCGCCGATTCGTGGCAGGAGGCGTTGGGCATCGCCGCCGACGGCCGCGTCGCGCTCACCGTCCTCCCGCTCGATTACGGCTTCAGCAAGATCCAGAGCGGCGGCGACGTCGCCGTCCTCACCGAACAGGACATGCTCGGCGACCGCCTCGTCCGCCGCCGCCGCTCGGCGAAGAAGGCCGACGCGTTCATGGCCGAACTGGCGATGCTGTCGCCCGGCGACCTGCTCGTCCACAAGGACCACGGCATCGGGCGCTACGACGGGCTGGTCGCGGTCGACATCGGTGGCGGGGTCCGCAGCACGCGCGCGCCGCACGACTGCGTGATGCTCAGCTACGGCGGCGGCGACAAGCTCTACGTGCCCGTCGAGAACATCGACGTCCTCTCGCGCTACGGCAGCGAGTCCGAGGGCGTCGCGCTCGACAAGCTCGGCGGCGTCGCTTGGCAGGCGCGCAAAGCCAAAATGAAGGACCGCATCCGCGAGATCGCGGGTGAGCTGATGAAGACCGCCGCCGCCCGCGCGCTCCGCGAAGCCGACGCCGCCGTCCCCGACGCGCAGGGCTATGCCGAATTCGCCGACCGCTTTCCGTACACCGAGACCGACGACCAGTTGAAGGCGATCGACGACGTCCTCGGCGACCTCGCTAGCGGGCGCCCGATGGACCGGCTGATCTGCGGCGACGTCGGCTTCGGCAAGACCGAGGTCGCGCTCCGCGCCGCCTACGCCGCCGCGCTGCAGGGCATGCAGGTCGCGATCGTCTGCCCGACGACGCTCCTCGCGCGCCAGCACTTCGCCGGGTTCAAGGAGCGCTTCGCCGGGCTGCCGATCGAAATCCGCCAGCTGTCGCGGCTCGTCACGAACGCCCAGGCGAACGAAGCGCGCGCCGGCCTCGCCGACGGCACGGTCGACATCGTCGTCGGCACCCACGCGATCCTCGCCAAGTCGGTCGCGTTCAAACGCCTCGGGCTGGTGATCGTCGACGAGGAGCAGCGTTTCGGCGTCACCGCCAAGGAGCGCCTGAAAAACCTCAAGACCGACGTCCACGTCCTCACCCTGACCGCCACCCCGATCCCGCGCACGCTGCAGATGGCGCTGACCGGCCTGCGCGAGCTGTCGATCATCGCCACCCCCCCGGTCGACCGCCTCGCGGTCCGCACCTACGTCATGCCGTGGGACGAGGTCGTGCTGCGCGAGGCGCTGCTGCGCGAACATTATCGCGGCGGGCAGAGCTTCTTCGTCACCCCCAAGATCGCCGACCTGCCCGACATCGAGGAATTCCTGCGCAAATACGTCCCCGAGGTCACCTTCGTCACCGCGCACGGCCAGATGGCCCCGAGCGAGGTCGAGGAGCGGATGAGCGCCTTCTACGACCGCCGCTACGACGTCCTGCTGTCGACGACGATCGTCGAAAGCGGGCTCGACATTCCGAGCGCGAACACGATGATCATCCACCGCGCCGACCGCTTCGGCCTCGCGCAATTATACCAGTTGCGCGGCCGCGTCGGCCGGTCGAAGACCCGCGCCTATGCGTACATGACGACGCCCGCCGACCAGATCATCACCGAGACGGCGGAAAAGCGGCTGCAGGTCCTATCCTCGCTCGACAGCCTCGGCGCGGGGTTCCAGCTCGCCAGCCACGACCTCGACATCCGCGGCGCGGGCAATCTGCTCGGCGACGAACAGTCGGGGCATATCCGCGAGATCGGGTTCGAACTCTACCAGTCGATGCTCGAGGACGCGATCGTCGAAGCCCGCGCCGGGGCGGCGGGGCTCAAGGCTCCCGACGAAGGCTTCTCCCCGACGATCACGATCGACGCGGCGATCCTCATCCCCGAGGATTATGTCCCCGATCTCAACCTGCGGATGGCGCTGTACCGCCGCCTGAACGAGCTCGACGACCGCGCCGCGATCGACGGCTTCGCGGCGGAAATGATCGACCGCTTCGGCTCGCTGCCGGTCGAGGTGGCGAACCTGATCCAGGTGATCGAGATCAAGCAATATTGCGTCGCCGCCAACATCGCCAAGCTCGACGCGGGCGCGAAGGGCGCGCTCGTCACCTTCCAGAACGACCATTTCCCCAACGGCGGCGGCCTGATGGACTATGTCGCGCGGCTGGGTGAGCGCGCGAAATTCCGCCCCGACCACAAATTGTTCGTCGGCGGCGAGTGGAGCGACACGGCGGCCCGCCTCAAGGGCGCGATGGCGCTGGCGAAGGGGCTGGCGCGGATCGCGGGGGGAGCGGTGGTCAAGCCTGCGGAGCCGAAGGTGGTGGCGAAGCCGAAACTCGCGAGCAAGCCCGCGCCGATGCCGGCGCGGCCGAGCGTGTTCAAGGCGAAGGGGCGGCGGTAAAGGTCATTGAGCCGTCGTTCGGATAGCTAAAGCTAAGCGTTGCTTAAAACGCTGGCGTAACTAGTATTCGAAATCTAATAGATCCTTGAGCAGGCGGGGCATTTATGGCGGTTTTAAAAAGCGATCTCGTATTTACTCCACCCATAAACGAGTTCATTTCAAGTAGGCTAGGGTCTTCTTATACTGCGTTTTGTGGCGGAAATAATAGCGGCAAGTCTCTTGTTCTTAAGAACATGAAGTTGCGGCTTGGTCGCGTAGCTTATATGGCAGGCCCACAACGATTTTATCATGTTTACGAACTATCGACACAGCGTTTTAATGCCTCGGACTACGATAGTTGGGATAACACGTTTAGCAGTCAATTTGCGAACGAAGATTTCAATTATGAGCAGAATTATATTGACTTAGGTAGAATTATCGGAGGCTTAAAGGACACAAAAAGAAAATCTCTGT
>JBBSFF010000249.1:0-3968 GCA_038238995.1 Sphingomonadales bacterium | reverse complement strand
GGGGCCGCCGCTCGACGGCCAGACCGTCACGATCGAGGGCCTGTCGCAAAGCGTCAGCGAGACGCTGCTCCAGGTCACGGCGGCCGGCGGGAAGACGCTGAACGCGGTGATCCGCCCGTCCGACCCAACCGTCACACTCGCGCTGTCGGGCCCCGGCGGCATCGCCGTCGCCGGCTATCTGCGGATGGGGGTCGAACATATCCTGACCGGCTTCGACCATCTACTGTTCGTGTTCGGCCTGTTCCTGCTAATCGGAGCGAACTGGCGATTGGTCAAGGCGATCACCGCCTTCACCGTCGCGCACACGATCACGCTCGCCGCCGCCGCGCTCGGCTATATCCAGTTTCCGTCGGCGGCGATCGAGGCGTTGGTCGCGCTCAGCATCGTGTTCGTCGCGTACGAGCTCGCCCGGCCGGGCGTGACCGACACGGTCGCGCGGCGCCGCCCGTGGCTCATCGCGTTCACCTTCGGCCTGCTCCACGGACTTGCGTTCGCCGGGGCGCTCGCCGAGGTCGGCCTGCCGCGCGACGCCGCCCCGCAGGCGTTGCTGCTGTTCAACCTCGGCGTCGAGATCGGCCAGTTGACCTTCATCGCGACCGTGCTCGTCGCGAGCCGACTGCTCCACCGGCTGACGTCATGGGGGTCGACGGGGGTCCCGGTATGGGCGGGGCTGGCACCCGCGTATGTCATCGGCGGCTTGTCGACCTACTGGCTGATCGACCGCACCCTGACGGCGATCCAGCCGCCGATATGACGCCCGATGGAATGGATCGACTTCGAGTCGGTCGGGTGTTCGGAACGTCGGCGGTCCAACCACTGGACATTTTCAAGTCTTGCGATAGTAATTCCAGAACGCGCGAGATGGGAGAGAGTGTGATGGCCGACGGACCCGAACCCGATTTGGCGCCGTCGAGCCGCATGTTCAGCGCCGAGGAGTGGCAGGCCCGCGTCGATCTTGCCGCTTTGTATCGCCTCGTCGCCCTTTTTGGCTGGGACGATCTGATTTACACCCACATCTCGGCGCGGATTCCGGGGCTGGACCATCATTTTCTGATCAACCCGTACGGGATGCTGTTCGAAGAAATCACCGCCTCGTCGCTGGTCAAGATCGACCTCGACGCGAATATTCTTCAGGACACACCCTATTCGATCAACCCTGCGGGTTTCACGATCCATTCGGCGATCCACGCCAATCGCGAAGACGCCCGTTTCGTCATGCACCTGCACACCAACGACGGGGTGGCGGTCGCAGCGCAGTCGCGCGGCCTGCTGCCGATCTCGCAGCACGCGCTGATCGTCCTGCCCGGCCTCGCGTATCACGACTATGAGGGGATCGCGCTAAACCACGACGAACGCGACCGGCTGGTCGCCGACATCGGCAAAAAGCCGTTGATGATGCTGCGTAATCACGGCACGCTCGCGGTCGGCGACAGCGCGGCCAATTGCTGGGTCAGCATGTACCATCTCGAACGCGCCTGCACCATGCAGATCCGCGCGCTGAGCGACGGCATTGCCGGCATCATGCTGGCCCCGGTCGCGGCGCAGGCCGAGGTCCGTGAGCAGGTGATGCGCGGCGGCGGTGGCGGCGCGCTCGCGTGGCCCGGCTGCCTGCGCAAGCTCGACCGCGACCTGCCCGGGTACGACCAGTAGATTCCAGGGGGGTTCGATGGCGCGATCGACGAGCGACGATGGCCGTTAGTCGCCGCGCCACGCTGGTCGGGCTTTTGGCCACCAGCCTGGCCAGTCCGATCGTCCTCGCGCGGGCCAGGCTTGCCGCACCATCGCACCCCGGCGGCCCTATGCCGGCCAAGCTCCGGGAAGAGGTCGATCGGCTGCGGCGCGAAACGCTGGTCGAGGCTACCGGCGACGCGAACGTCATCGCCCGGGCGCAGATCGTCTACGCGTGGATGAACGTCCTCGCGCTACGGGGCATTCCGGCCCATCCCGATCTGCCTGCCGTCGTCGCGCAAACCGCCCAGCCCAATTTCAAGCAGCTGGGCGAGCGGCTAAAGGCCCTCGCATTTGCGGCGATCGATCAATCGATCCGGACGCTCGGCGCACTGGAGGACCGGCCTTCGCTGTGCGGGCATATCGTTGCCGACGCCAAGCTGCCCTTCGTCGTCAAGCGACCCGAGACTTTTTCGCTGACGTACGTCGTCGGCGATGCCGCGATCAAGCCGGGCGGCGGGGTCTATGTGCCAAGCCATTATTTCTTCGACGAGAGCCCGATCCAGGCGAGCGACCCGACCGCCGAGAACTTCATCAGCGTCCGCAGCGATCGACCCGGCGCGCGGTTCGTCGTGGCGTTCGTCGAGGCCACCGGCATGTTCTCGCCGCGTCTCGCGTCCGCGGCCAACAACGGCCGGGTGTTCTTCAAGCTGGTCGAAGGGGAACTGCGCCGCGGCGACCGGGTCACGGTCACGTTCGGGGACCGTTCGGGCGGATCACCCGGCTTTCGGATGATGTTCGCCTCGAATTCGGCGCTGCGCTTCCCGCTATGGGTGCTGACCGAGCCCGATGGCCTGCTGCTGACGCCTCCGGATGTCATCTTGCCGCTGGTGGGTGGCCCGGTCGTCGGCGTCCGCGGCTTCGCCCCCTCGATCGTCGCGAGCGGCGAGGGCTTCACCGTCTCGATCCGCGCAGAGGACAAGTATCGGAACCTCGCGAGTTCGGCCGTCCCCGGCTGGCGAATATTGGTCAACGGCGCGCCGTTTCGCGAAGTGCGGGCGTCGAACGCCGCGGTTGTTCACCTCGATAATGTCAGCTTCGCTGCGCCAGGCGTCTACCGCTTTACCGTCGTTTCCGATGACGGAAAGATCACCGGCAGCGCCAACCCGGTGCGGGTCGAGCACGCGCCCGATGAGCGCATCTATTGGGGCGAGACCCATGGCCATTGCGGCTTCTCGGAGGGCATGGGGCTCGCCACCGATTACTACCGCTTCGCCCGCGATGAAGCGCGGCTCGACTTCACGGCGCTGTCCGAGCACGACATCTGGCTCGACGCGGGCGAGTGGGAGGCGATGCGACAGGCATCGACGAGCTTCAACGCGCCGGGGCGGTTCATCACGTTCATGGGCTATGAATGGACCGTCGGTCCACTGTTCGGCGGCCATCACAACGTCATCTTTCGCAATGTCGCGCGCGTCCAGCCGGTCACATCGCAACGCCACCCGACGCTCCCCGACCTTTATTCCGGGCTGCGTCGCGACTTCGATCCGAAGGACGTCCTCGTCATCCCGCACGCGCATATCACGGCCGATGCGACGCAGAACGACCGTGAACTCGAACCGCTGGTCGAGATCGCGTCGGAACACGGGACCTTCGAATGGCTCGGGCAGCGGTATCTGGCGAACGGGTTGCAACTTGGTTTCGTCGGGGGCGACGACAATCACATCGGCCACCCGGGGTACAAGCCGCGCCCGGCCGGTCCCGCCTATTACTATGACAGCCGGGGTGGGCTCGCCGCGGTCTTCGCCAAGTCGTGCGATCGCGATCCGCTGTTCGACGCGATGAAGGCGCGGCGGACCTACGCCACCAACAGCGAACGCATCATTCTGAAAGTCCGGGCCAATGGCGCGCACATGGGGGAGGTCCTGCCGCCGACGCCCGAGCGAACGATTGCCGGCGTGGTCCATGGAACGGCACCGATCGCCTCGATCGCGCTGGTCCGCAACGGCGAGCCGCACCGCGTGATGGATTTCGAAGACACAGGCGGGGCGGTCGCGACTGGTGACGGGGTCGACGTCGAATTCTTTTCGAAGTCCGACGCGCCAAAAGGTGCCAACGCCCGCGCCGAACGCATCTGGGAGGGCCGGATCATCGTCGACGGCGCGGTGCTGGCGTCGGCCTTCAGTCCGCAGATCGACGGGCTCAACACCTTGACCGAATGGGCGAGGATCAGCGCGTCGGACCCGCAGGTCGTCGATTTCCGCCTGACGACCCGCGGGGATCGCAAGGCCATTCGCCTG
>JBBSFF010000248.1:0-3969 GCA_038238995.1 Sphingomonadales bacterium | reverse complement strand
TGTCCTCGTTGCGACCGTCGGCGGCACCGTCCGCCCCGGCGAGCCGCTCGTCGAGATCGTGCCGAACGACGACACGCTCGTCGTCGAAGCCGACGTCAAGCCCGCCGACATCGCCTTCATCCACCCCGGCCAGCGCGCGACGGTCAAGCTGAGCGCGTATGATTATTCGGTCTACGGCGCGCTCGACGGCAAGGTCGAGCGCATCTCCCCCGACGCGGTAGTCAACGAGCGCACGGGCGAGAGCCACTTCACGATCCGCGTCCGCACCGATGCTGCGCTGAAGGCGCAGGACGGGTCACCGTTGCCGATCGGCGCGGGGATGGTCGCGACAGTCGACGTGCTGGGGCATAAGCGGTCGGTGTTGAGCTATCTGCTGACGCCAGTCAGCAAGCTGCGCGATAACGCGTTTCGCGAGAAGTAGCGGGGCTTGCGCGATAGAGGCGTCGCGGCAAAGCCGCCGTCGGTCGGGCTTTGGCGTGAGGGGCGCCCCGACCCACCGTCCGGGTGGTGGCGGAGTCGCCGCGACTGGAACGAACTCGAGGGCGTTCCTTCCGGTCGCGGTCGCCCGCCTTGCCTTACGCGAACACCACGTCGGTCGTTGCCAGCGCCGTGACGTTGAGCGTGAAGTTCTCGACATGCCCGCTGTAGTGGATGGCCCAGTCGGTCCCGACGTGGCTGAGATACGCGCCGCGCCCGAAGCCGGTGAAGTTGAGCTGATCGGTCTTGCTGACGAAGTCGAGAATATGATCGCCAGCGACTTCGCCGGGCTTGAACACGAAGATGTCCTTGCCGAGCCCGCCCGACAGTGTGTCGGCGCCAAGGCCGCCGCTTATCCGGTCGTTGCCGCCGCGCCCGTCGATCGTATCAGCCCCGTCACCGCCGGTCAGCGTATTGACTCCGTCCGATCCGATGATCGCGACTGCGCTCGTCAGACCGGCGATTGTCTTGACGTTTTCGACGTTAATGACCGTCGACCCGTCGCCGTACAGCCCGCCCGACAGCGTTCCCGCGATCAGGTCGACCATAGCACCGCCGTTGCCGACGATCAGCGTGTCGGTGCCGTCGCCGCCATCGATCTTCTGGACGCCGAGCGCGGTCTCGGCCCCGAAGACATCGTCGCCGGCGTTGCCGAAGAGCGCGTTGGTCCCCGACCCGCCGGTGATCGTGTCGTTGCCGTCGCCGCCGTTGATCGTGTCGCTGCCGTCATTGCCGTTGAGCACGTCATTACCGCCGAAGCCGTTGATCGTCTCCGACGGCGCGCCGCCGTTGATCGTCTCGCCCGACGACGTGCCGTTGAGCGTGACCGAGAAATCGAGCAGCGCCAGCAGCGGATCATGGTCGCTCGACAGCTGCGCAGTGTTCGCCAGCTCGGCGTTGAGGTGGACCGCGTCCAACTGCCCCGTCGCGGCGAAATTGCTCGAGACGAGGATGTGGTCGAGTTCCTGGCTGTTGCCGTCGAAGACGTAGCTGTAGCGCTCCTGCACCGGCAGCGTATCGCTGAGATCGGTCAGGCCCTTGGCGACGAGCGCCTGCACCGCGGGCTCCCACGTGAAGCCGTTGAGGTCACCCTGGACGACGATCTTCGCCGCCGGGTCAGCATTCTGCAGCCCTTGGACATAAGCAGCGATGGCCTGCGCCTGCGCCGTCCGCGCGCCGTCGCCGGCGTTGGCCGGCGGCTGCACGTTGCCGAACTGCGCGTCGGAGCCGCCGCGCGAAGTGGAGTGCGCGTCGATCAGGTGGACAACTTGGCCGTTGAAGACGAAGTCGGCGGCGAGTGGCTTACGCGTGCCGGTGAAGATCGGATCCTGGAGCGCGGCAGCCGAACCGGCAACATAGTCGACCCGCGCGGCGTTGTAGAAATAGCCATCGCGAATATTGCCGTTTGGTTCGCCGCCGCTGATATTGGTCGCGGTCGGCGCGACCTCGATATAGGTGTAGTGCGGGCCGCCGAGCGCGTCGATCGCCGCGATCAGGCGCCCCGCGGTCAGGTTGCCGTTAAGGTCGGTACCGGTGCCGGTGCCGTCGTTATCCTGGACTTCCTGGGCGCCGATGATGTCGGGCGAGCGCAAGTTGTTGACGATATCAAATGCGAGGCTGTCGACCTTCGCCTGGCTGTCGTCGAAGCCGAAGTTGTTGAGATTGTAATCGGCGAGTGTCAGATGGGTGGCATCGCTGACGAGCGCGGTGACCTCCTTGGGTGCGGTCACATCGAGCGTCTGGACGATCGCCTGCGTCACAGACAGATCGTACTTGCCCCCGCCGTAGGTGATGATGCCGGTGACGTCGGCGATCTGATCGCCGACCGACAGCGTCGGGATCGCGCCGCCGGGGAACAGCCCGGTGTCGAGGAAGAGCTGCAGGCGCTCGGGGTTGTCGTCGAACTGGTTGATCGTAATCCCACCGTGCGAATTAATGCCGGTCGCGTCGATGCCATGCGAGGCGACGATGAACGCCGCCCCGAAGCTGTTGGTCGTCGCGACAACCTGCGGGGCGAGGACGGTGACCTGCATCCCTTCGAGCGATTCGTAGAAATCGATGCCGTCCTGCGCCGGGTCGTAGACGCCGAAACCGTCGTTGTCGGTGATCGTCGACGGCGGCACGAGATAACCATGGCCGATGATGACGGTGTCAAAGGTGCCGGTGCCGAGGTGGAGGATCGTCGGTGTGACGATCTCGGTCGTCGTCAGGTTGTTGGTTCCGCCCGAACCGCCGGGGCGGAACTCGCTGACGGTGCCGTCGACCTGGAGCAAGTCACCGATCGCGACGCCGGTCGGCGCGCTGTTCGTAAAGACGAAGATGCCGTCCGAGGTGCGGCTGTCGCCGTCGGTATGCCCGGTCTGGCTCTGGATATAATAACCGTTGGTGTCGATCGCGGTGACGACACCCTCGGTCCGAACCATCGCCCCGGCATACTGGCTCATGTGGCCGAGGCCCTGGATGACGCCGATCGGCAGCGTTACCAATGGCGCGGCGGTGGTGAAATCGAGCGTGCCGTCGTCGATCCCGGCAAACGCGTTGTTCGCGGCGTCGGCGATCGTGCCGGCGGCGGTGGTGACGTGATAGGTGTGGCCGCCGATCAGGTCGGCGGTCGGGTTGATCGTCAGCGTCGACCCGCTGAAGCTGATCTGCGTGCCGTCGGTGACAGAGATCGTCCGCACGTCGCCTTGGCCGTCGTCGATGACGATATTGCCGCTGACGCCGTGGACGGTCTCGGTGAAGCGGACGACGACGTTGGTGTCGATCGGAGCCGCGACGCTGTTGTCGTCGGGGTCGAACGGGTTGAACGCGGCCAATGCGGGCGGAGTGGTGTCGGCCACGGCGGCGGTGCTCGACACGATGATATCGTCGATCCCGATGAGTTCGTCGTTGCCGACCGCGTTGGTCGTGATGATGCGGACTTCGAGATCGGGGGCGTTGTTTGCATCACTCCCCAGAATGACATCGATCGCGGTGACTTGCGTCGCAGTGTTCGCGGTGGTCGCATCGGCGACATAGGCGGCGTTGGTCCAGTTGCCGCCGCCGACACGATACTGGACGGCGACCTGCTGGATCGCATTGTCGGCGCTGCTGTCGAGGTCGCGGATGTTGCACTGGAAGCGGACGTCCTGCTGCCCCGAGGAGTCGAGGTAGCAGACGATCGAAGGCGCGTCGGCGGTGCCCGACCCGTTGAACGCGATCGTGCGGTTGGCGATGCCGTCGATTTCGTAGACGCCGCCGGTCGACGGGTTGCCGTTCGCCGGATTCTGGTTGGCGATGACGTTGATCACGACCGCCGAGGTGGCGGCGGCGGTGATCGTCCGCGGATCGACGCCGGTCGCGGTGACGACATCGTCGCCGCGATAGCCGACGATGCTCGGCACCCCCGACCAGTCGTCGTTGGCCGTGATCAGGCCCGCATTCGACCAATTCTGGCTAAAGGTGCCGCTGGCGAGGCTGAAGCGCGTCGTCGTCATTCTGGTCGTCCCCTTG
>JBBSFF010000247.1:0-3974 GCA_038238995.1 Sphingomonadales bacterium | reverse complement strand
GGCGCTCGACAATCTACCGCGTGGGGCCAGTTCGGTCGACCTGTCGGCCCAGGTCGAGGAGGCGGTCGAGAAGGGCTGGCTGTACGGCTCGCTGATGTTCGGCGCGAACAAGGTCCGCAGCGGGCATCTGCTGTACGGCATCCTCAAGACGCCGAACCTCAAGAACGTGCTCGTCGGCGTGTCGAAGGAATATCGCAAGATCGACGCCGACAAGCTCGGCGAGGGCTTCGGGAGCATCCTCGGGGCGAGCAGCGAAGCGAGCGAGAGCGGCGCGCTCGGATCGGGGACGGCGGCGGGCGGCGGCGGTGGCACCGATGCCGACGGCGAGCCGAGCGGCGACAGCGCGCTGGCGAAATTCTCGGTCGACCTGACCGCCAAGGCGCGATCGGGCGAAATCGACAAGATCGTCGGGCGCGACGCCGAAATCCGCCAGTGCATCGATATCCTGCTGCGCCGCCGCCAGAACAACCCGATCCTGACCGGCGAGGCGGGGGTCGGCAAGACCGCCGTCGTCGAGGGCTTCGCCCGCCGCATCGCCGACGGCGACGTGCCGCCGGTGCTCAAGGACGTCACGCTGCGCTCGCTCGACATCGGGCTGCTGTCGGCGGGCGCGAGCGTCAAGGGCGAATTCGAGAAGCGGCTGCGCGCGGTGATCGACGAGGTCGAGGCGTCGCCGAAGCCGGTCATCCTGTTCATCGACGAGGCGCACACGCTGATCGGCGCGGGCGGGGCGGCCGGCACCGGCGACGCGGCGAACCTGCTCAAGCCGGCGCTCGCCCGGGGTAAATTGCGGACGATCGCGGCGACGACCTGGGCCGAATACCGCCAGTATTTCGAAAAGGACCCGGCGCTGACGCGGCGCTTCCAGACGGTCAACGTCGGCGAGCCCGAGACCGACAAGGCGATCGCGATGCTGCGCTCGGTCGCCGACGCGATGGTCAAGCACCACAAGGTCATCGTCCTCGACGAGGCGCTCGAAGCCGCCGTCAAGCTCAGCCAGCGTTACATCCCGGCGCGGCAGTTGCCCGACAAGGCGGTCAGCCTGCTCGACACCGCGTGCGCGCGCGTCGCGGTCAGCCAGCACGCGACCCCCGCTCCGGTCGAGGACCGCGTCCGCCGCGTCGAACTGCTCGAGGTCGAGCGCGAAATTTCGGTGCGCGAGGCGGCGTCGGCAATGGGCGACCCGAAGCGCACGGCGGAAGTCGACGGGCAGCTCGAGACCGCGCGCGCCGCGCTCGATGCGGTTCGCGTCAAGTGGGATGCCGAGAAGGCGGCGGTCGCGGCGGTGATCGCGACGCGCGCCGCGCGGTCGGAGGCGAGCGAGGCGGGCGGCGATACGACCGAGCTCGACACCGACCTCCACGCGGCGATGGACGGCCTGCACACGGCGCAGGGCGACAACCCGATGGTCTTCGCGCAGGTCGATGCCAACGCCGTCGCCAGCGTCGTCGGCGACTGGACCGGGGTGCCGGTCGGGCGGATGGTCAAGGACGAGATCGCCGGGGTGCTGCAGATTGCAACCAACCTCAAGAAGCGCGTCATCGGCCAGGACCATGCGATGGAGGCGATCGCCAAGCGGATGCAGACGAGCCGCGCCAAGCTCGACAATCCGAACAAGCCGGTCGGCGTGTTCATGCTGTGCGGGCCATCGGGCGTCGGCAAGACCGAGACCGCGCATGCGCTCGCCGAACTGCTCTACGCGGGCGACGATTCGATGATCGTCATCAACATGAGCGAGTTCCAGGAGGCGCACACCGTCTCGACGCTCAAGGGCGCGCCGGCGGGCTATGTCGGCTACGGCCAGGGCGGCGTTCTGACCGAGGCGGTGCGGCGGCGGCCGTACTCGATCGTCCTGCTCGACGAGGTCGAGAAGGCGCACCCCGACGTCCACGAGATGTTCTTCCAGGTGTTCGACAAGGGCTACATGGACGATAGCGAAGGGCGGCACATCGACTTCAAGAACTGCCTGATCCTGCTGACGTCGAATGCCGGGACCGAACTGATCACCGAACTCGGGAGCGACCCCGAAACCGCGCCCGAGCCCGAGGCGCTCGCGACGGCGCTGCGTCCCGACCTGCTCAAGGTGTTCCCGCCCGCGCTGCTCGGGCGGCTGATCGTCCTGCCGTACTTCCCGCTCAGCCCCGAAATGCTCGGCGGGATCGTCAAGCTCCAGCTCAACCGCATCGTCAAGCGCGTCGCCGAGAACCACAAGATCGTGCTGAGCTACGACCAGTCGGTCATCGACCACGTCGTCAGCCGCTGCACCGAACTCGCGAGCGGCGGGCGCATGATCGACAATATCCTGACCAACGCGATGCTACCGACGCTGTCGACCGAGCTGCTCGGACGGATGGCCGAGGGGCGGGCGGTCGCGGCGATCAACATCACGACGGCGGGGGAGGAACTGGCGTACGAATTCGTGGAGCAGGCGGGGGATGATGTGGCGGCGGTGGAGGGCCACGGAGAGCCGATGGAGGTGGCCGCGGAGTGATTCTGCCAATACTGAACTGCGTATGGAGGCGAGTCGATGCATAATCCCCACAATGTGCGATCGCATTTTTACGATGCGCATGATCATGTAATGCATCTAGCTAAATCAAACCATGCTAGTTCCCAGCATACGATAACCGATAGAGTGAGTCCTCACAGAACAACGATCACTAACACGCACTATCACGCTGCACATCACAGGAACCTGCTGAAGAGGTCAATTGCTCGATTACAGCGGAGTGATCATATTTCCCGTATTTGCCTCAATGCAGATGTCACGATAACCAAAGATAAATTAATCAGGTTCTACGACTTGAGGAAAGTCGTGAGGGCGCAGCTAGAGGACTTAGAACATCAGCATTCTATTGACAAGATCGTAGATGGTAGCATCGCGATATTGAGTTTGACTAAAGCAACATGTGACGCCTTTATTTCGCTTGCAGCTGCTCTTTCTCCAAAACCGATTTCATCCGCTGCTAATGTTGTAAAGAGCGTCTACGGCATCGGAACTGCTGCCGGAGATTTAATTGGGACGGGCATGTCCGGAGGCGTTCCTGACTATTTGGGCGGAGGGCTCGAGATGGCCAAGTCTGCCGCAGATTTTTTACCTGGAAGCGGCGACGTCTCACGTGATGCAGTTAAATTCCTTGGGAAGAAAACGGTTATAGAGGCTCAAATGGTGAAAGCCGCAGTGACTAATAATCCTGACGAACTTAAGAAATCTTCGCTGGAATTCGCCACAGAGCTTGGCGGGTTTACGCTTGAGACTCTTGGGAAAGAGGGAGCCAAAAAGTTCCTCGATATAGGCAAAGCCGCCTTTGACTATCATGAGGGTCTAAATAAGGTAACTGATAGTTACTTTACCGATGTTTTTCAGACAGAGTCGCGTTATCAATCACTCAAGAGCATCCTGACAATCCAATTAAATCAACTCACCAAAAAAATAAGAGAGCTTGAAGAGAATTTGAGAGATTGCCGTGTCGAATTCTACTGATCAATATAATACTGATAATTATCTATGTATCTCTCATTTGTGAAGATATGCCCTTGACTAGTCCCGTCTGGTCCGAAGGTCTGTTCCTGCGTCCGCAGCATCTGCAGGGCGCGGACCTGTCGCATACGGCGGCGCTCCACGCGCGGCTCGGCGGGGCGGCGGCGTATCCCTGGGGGCTGGTCGAATTGCAGCTCGACGAAGATGCGGCGAGCGGGGCGAAGGTCGGGGTCAAGCGGCTCGTCGCGGTGATGCCCGACGGCGAAGTGGTCGATATTCCCGGCGGGCTCGCGCCGCCGCTGGCGTTCGACGTCGACGATCAGGTGCGCGGTGAGATCGTCTATCTGACACTGCCGGCGCGCGCCGAGGGAGCGGTCGCCTACGCCTATCCGCTGTCGCGCGACGCGAGCGTCGCGCGCTATCACATCGGCGAGCGCGAGGCGGTCGATATCGCCGATCCCGACCGCGCGACCGAGACGATCGAGATCGCGCT
>JBBSFF010000246.1:0-3995 GCA_038238995.1 Sphingomonadales bacterium | reverse complement strand
GAAGCCGAAGCCCACGAGCAGCAAGCCCCATGTCGCCGGTTCGGGGACCGTCCCACCGAATCGCCACCGACGCTGGCCAACGCGCTCTCGGTCACCGACACGCCGTCGAGCACGGCGACGGGCGGCAAGCCGAGCGGGGTCCCGAGCGACAGGAACGATAGCAACTGCGTCGGGGCCTCAGCGTTGAAAAAAGGGTCGCGTGGAACCAGCCCTGAAACCCCTGCGACGGATTGGTCACGATCGCGGTGCTTTGCGATGAAGTGCCAAACCCGACCACGAGCTGTTCGGTCGTCGCGCCCTCCCGGCTCTGTAACTGCGTCCAATCTTTCATGGTAAATTGGAAGTCTATCGGACGATAGCTGCGGCATCGCGCGTGGCACCGATTGAATGATTGCGCCCGATCGGCGAAAACCTGCAGACCATGCGCCGACCCGGCGCGCACGGAGGGTGCAGTATGACCGACCATATTGTCGTGGCGATCGCCGACGGCATCGCGGAAATCCGTTTCGCCCGTCCCGAAAAGAAGAATGCGATCACCGCCGCGATGTACGCCGCATTGCGCGACACCCTGCTCGGCTGCGCGGTCGAAGACAGCGTTCGCGTTATCCTGTTCACCGCCGAGGGCGACAGCTTCACCGCCGGGAACGACCTTGCCGACTTCATGGCCCCTCGCGACGGCGAGCAGGCGGTGACCGGCTTCCTCCGTGCGATCGCGACCGCGCCGAAGCCGCTGATCGCTGCGGTACGCGGCAACGCGGTCGGGGTTGGGACGACGATGCTGCTCCACTGCGACCTCGTCGTCGCGAGCGAGACGGCGCGACTGCAGGTGCCGTTCGTCAACCTCGGCCTCGTCCCCGAAGCCGCGAGTTCACTGCTGTTGCCCCGCGTGATCGGGCATCAGCGCGCGAGCGCGATGGTCTTGCTGGGCGAGGTGCTCGACGCCACGACCGCGCTGTCGGCGGGATTGGTCAACCGCGTCGTTCCCGACGACCAGCTGGAAACCGTTGCGCGCGCCATGGCGGCGACGCTCGCGGCGAAGGCGCCGACGGCGGTGCGGCTCGCCAAGGCGTTGCTCAAGGGCGAGCCCGCGCCGGTGCTGGCACGGATGGACGCCGAGGGCGTGCATTTCGCGGCGCAGCTCAAGTCGGCGGAATGTCGTGAAGCGATCACTGCGTTCTATGAAAAGCGCGCGCCCGACTTCAGCCGCGCCGCCTAGGCTTCGACCGGTTGGTCGTCATCGGGTCGGGGCGCTTCGGCGGCACCCAGCCCGGCGGCGGTTCGACCGCCTGGCGGCTTGTGCCGAGCCCCATCGCCCCGGGCTGCTGACGGTGGAGGTCGCCGGTGGTGCGCGCGGTGTCGACGTCGGCGAGTGCGCGGAGTTCGTCACGCAGCTTGGCGGCGAGCTCGAACTTCCCCGCCGCTGCTGCCTCCTGCATCTGCCGTTCGAGGGCTTCGCGGTTGGTCGCCATCAGTGGCCTACAACCATGTCACGTGCCCCATCTTGCGCCCGGGCTTGACCTCAGACTTGCCATATAGATGGAGGTGCGCTTGCGAGTCGGCGAGCAGCGCCGCCCAGTCGTGGACCGCGTCGCCGAGCAGGTTCCGCATCCGCACGGCGGGGGCGGTCAGCGTCGCCGGGCCGAGCGGCAGGCCGCAGACCGCGCGGATATGGTTCTCGAACTGGCTGACCCGCGCGCCCTCAATCGTCCAGTGGCCGCTGTTGTGGACCCGCGATGCCATCTCGTTGAACACCGGGCCAGCGGCGGTCGCAAAGAATTCGATCGTCAGCACCCCGACATAATCGAGCGCGTCGGCGACCTCGCGCGTCAGCGCGATGGCCGCGGCGGCGTGGCGCGCGATGAAGTCGGGGGCGGGGACCTCGCTGACGTCGAGGATGCCGCCGTCGTGGCGGTTGTACGGCGCATCGTAGACCACGGTCGCACCGTCGTCGCCGCGCGCGAGGATGACGGAGAACTCGCCGTCGAACGCGACCAGCCCCTCGACGATCGCCGGACGTTCGCCGATCGCCGCCCATGCCGCGGCGGGGTCGTCGCCGGGGCCGATCCGCGCCTGGCCCTTCCCGTCGTACCCCATGCGGCGGGTCTTGAGGATCGCGCGCGGCCCGATCTCGACGAGCGCTGCGGTAAGGTCGGCGAGGGTATCGACCGCGCGATACGGCGTGGGGCGTCCGCCGAGTCCTTCGATGAAGCGTTTCTCGCTCAGCCGGTCCTGCGCGATATCGAGCGGGCGCGCGCCGGGGCGGACGATGACCGACGCCGCCAGCCGGTCGATCGCGGCGACGGGGACATTCTCGAACTCGTACGTGACGACATCGACCTGCCCGGCGAACGCGTCGAGCGCGGCGGCATCGTCGTAGGAGGCGCGGGTGACTTGCGCGGCGACATCGCCCGCGGGCAATTCGTCCTCGGGGGCAAAGATATGGACGCGGTAGCCCATGCTCGCCGCCGCCAGCGCGAGCATCCGCCCTAGCTGCCCGCCGCCGAGGATGCCGATCGTCGAGCCGGGTGGGATCATTCCGGCGTGTCGGCAACCGCCTCCGTCTGCGCAGCGCGCCACGCGTCGAGCCGTTCCGCGAGCGTGTCGTCAGTTGTCGCAAGCTGCGCGGCGACGAGCAGCGCGGCGTTGACCGCTCCGGCGCGCCCGATCGCGAGACATCCGACCGGCACCCCGGCGGGCATCTGGACGATCGACAACAGGCTATCCATTCCCGACAGCGCCTTCGATTCGACCGGCACGCCGAACACCGGCAGCCGGGTCAGCGCGGCGACCATCCCCGGCAGGTGCGCCGCCCCGCCCGCCCCGGCGATGATCGCGCGCAGGCCGCGCGCGACGGCGGTCGAGGCGTAGGCGACCATCCGGTGGGGGGTGCGGTGCGCCGACACGACCTTGACTTCGTGCGCTATGCCGAGTGCGTCGAGCGTCTCGGCGGTGGCGCGCATCGTCGCCCAGTCCGACGTGCTGCCCATGATGATGCCGACGATGGCCATGTCTCCGCCCCGCGTTCGCGAAACGCCGGACCCTACCGACCGCGCCCGCGCCGCGCCACCCTCAATCCCGCGACCACGGATCGAGGATCGTATCGCGGGCGACCGGGTCGGTCTGCGGATAATCGAGGCTGAAATGTAGGCCCCGGCTTTCGTGCCGCCGCCGCGCCGAGCGAACGATCAGGTCGGCAACCTGGACGAGGTTGCGCAGCTCGATCAGGTCGGGTGTGACGCGGAAGTCGCTGTAATAATCATGGACCTCCTTGCGCAGATTCTTGATCCGGTGCGCGGCGCGTTCGAGGCGTTTGGTCGAGCGGACGATGCCGACATAGTCCCACATGAAGCGGCGCAGCTCGTCCCAATTATGGCTGACGACGACTTCCTCGTCCGAATCGGTGACGCGGCTTTCGTCCCATGGCCGGGTTACCGGGGGCGGCGGTAGTGTGTCCCAGCCGCGCGCGATGTCGTCGGCGACCGCGACGCCGAACACGAGGCATTCGAGAATAGAGTTCGACGCGAGCCGGTTCGCGCCGTGGAGCCCCGATTGCGACACCTCGCCGACCGCGTACAGCCCCGGCAGGTCGGTGCGGCCGTGGAGATCGACCAGCACCCCGCCGCAGGTGTAATGCGCCGCCGGCACCACGGGGATCGACTGCGTCGTGCAATCGATGCCGAGTTCGAGCAGCCGCGCGTGGATCATCGGAAAATGGTGCCGGATGAAATCGGCATCGAGGTGCGTCATGTCGAGCAGGACGTGGCTGAGCCCCAGCCGCTTCATCTCGGCGTCGATGGCGCGCGCGACGACATCGCGCGGCGCGAGTTCGAGGCGCTCGTCGTAGCGCGCCATGAAACGTTCGCCGACGAGCCTGCCCTCGGCGACTTCGGCGGCCGTCGGAGGCAGCCGCAGCTGCCCGCCCTCGCCGCGCATCGCCTCGGTGATCAGGAAGTTCTTGACCTTGCTGTGGTACAGGCAGGTCGGGTGGAACTGGT
>JBBSFF010000245.1:0-4003 GCA_038238995.1 Sphingomonadales bacterium | reverse complement strand
CGGTCGATCCCGAGCTCAAGGACCTCGTCGTCGTCCTGCCGCCGCCGGCGGTCCACGCCGACTGGCCGCAGCCGGGCGGGTCGCCCGCGAAATCGAACGGCCAGCTCGCGTTGCCCGATACACTCACCCAGGCATGGTCGGTGAAGGTCGGCAAGGGCAGCACCGCGACGCGCCGCCTCAACGCCGCCCCGGTCGTCGCCGGTGGCCGGGTGTTCACGATGGACACGACCGGGGATGTCGCCGCGCGCGACGTCGCGACCGGCAAAGCGCAATGGTCGGTCCACCTCAGCTACAAGAAAAAGGCCAACGCCGCCTTCGGCGGCGGCGTCAGCGTCGCCGACGGCAAGGTCTATGCGACGACCGGTTTCGGGGTGGTCGCAGCGCTCGACGCCGGGACCGGCGCGGTTGTGTGGCGCAAGGAGCTGACGACCCCGTTCCGCGGCGCGCCGGCGCTCGCGGGCGGGCGCGTCTATGCGTTGACGCAGGATAACCAGCTGTTCGCGCTGTCGGGTGACAAGGGCGACACGCTGTGGACGGTCTCGGGCACCGTCGAGGTGTCGGGGACGCTCAGCGGCGGCGCCCCGGCGGTCGCGCTCGATACCGTCGTCGTCGGCTATTCGAGCGGCGAGCTGAACGCGCTCCGCGTCGAAAACGGGCGGACGGTGTGGGCGGACGCGCTCGCGCGCACCGGGCGGACGACCGCGCTCAACGCGCTGACTGACATCGACGCCTCGCCGGTGATCGACCGCGGGCGCGTGTTCGCGATCGGCCACGGCGGGCGCATTGCGGCGCTCGAGCTCGCGACCGGGCAGCGGGTGTGGGAGCGTAATTTCGCCGGGACCAATACGCCGTGGGTCGCGGGCGACTTCGTCTACGTCGTCACCCTCGATGGCGAGCTGGTCTGCCTGACGCGCGGCGAGGGCAAGGTGAAGTGGGTCCGCCCGCTGCCGCGCTTCAAGAACCCGGCAAAAAAGACCGGCGCATATGTCTGGAGCGGGCCCGTGCTCGCGTCGGACCGGTTGCTCGTCGCGGGGTCGAACCGGACGCTGGTGTCGGTGTCGCCCTATACCGGCAAGTTGATCTCGTCGGTCAAACTCAAGCGCCCGGCGTATCTGCCCCCCATCGTCGCGGGCAATATGGTTTTCCTGATGACCGACGACGGCAAGCTGACCGCATACCGCTAATGTGACGCAGGGCGCGAAGATCGACCATTACGCGGGGCTCGACCTGCTCCGCTTCGCCGCCGCATGCCTCGTCGTCTCCCGCCTCGACCGCGGCTGGATCGTCGGACTTCTGGTGGTCTGCTCGATCGAGATCTGGATCGACCGCCCGGGGCTCGGCGCTAACCTCGTCAGCCTCGGCCTGTGGTGGGGGGTCGCTCGGCGTGCTGCTGCTCAGCGTCGCGCGCCGAGAGGGGGGCGCAACCATCCGGTCGCCGCAATGTCGCCGAGGCCCTTGCGGCGCGATTTGCGTCGCTAAACCGTCGGAAATCTTTACACTTCGATCCGTCGTCGATTGCCAAGGTCTTGACCCGTCAAGACTTTATATTTCGGCATGATTCCTGCATAATCTTTTGGTGAGTCGTCTTCCGTCAGGAGCCGTTATGTCGAAGCGTTTTGCCCTTGCCGCCGCGCTGGTGTTCGCCGCCGGTTCGTCCAGCGTCGGCGCCGTCACGCCGATCGTCACGCTGTCGAACGTCACCGTCGCGAACCAGTTTCTCGACCTCGACCTCGGCATCGACTTCAACGTCACCAGCGCGGTCGTCGTCGACAGTCTCGGTGCTTTCACCAACGGGTCGAGCCCGATCACGGTGACGCTGTACAAATTGACCTCGTCGTCGACCGGTTCGGTCGTGACGTCGGCGATCGTCGGCGGAACTCCCGTCGCCGGGTCGAACTACGCGTTTACCTCGATCGCGCCGATAACGCTCACGGCTGGGTCGTATCAGATCGCCGCGCGCTATACCGACCCGGGTAACGGCAATTATAATCCCAATAACGGCAACACCGCGACGGTGCTGTTCGACACGCTCGGCGGCCGTCTCGGCTTCACCGGCGATTATTACAACTATCCCGGCAGCGCCACGATCGCGTCGACGCTCGATGGCGTGTCGCAGCTCAGCTACGGCGCGGGGACCTTCACAGCGACGGCGGTTCCCGAGCCAGCGACGTGGGGGCTGCTGATCGCGGGCTTCGCGATGGTCGGTGCCGCGTCGCGCCGCCGCCGGGTTGGCCTCGCGGCCTGATCGCTGCCGGGCGATTGTCGCGCAGGCCGGTATGCGGACCGCGAAAAACCCGGTCGTCGCGTATACTTGTGTGACCTTCACCCCGCGACACGGCTGAAAAACCCGGTCGCCGGGTGCAGGTTGGTGACCTTTACCCCCGTCCGTGCATCGGGCGACCATCGCTGCTAAGGCACGCGGCATGATCGCCCGCCACCCCACCGTCGTCATCATCGGCCGCCCCAATGTCGGCAAGTCGACCCTGTTCAACCGCCTCGTCGGGCGCAAGCTCGCGCTCGTCGACGATACGCCCGGCGTTACCCGCGACCGGCGCGAAGGCGATGCGATGCTGTACGACCTCAAGTTCCGCATCGTCGATACCGCGGGCCTTGAGGAGGCCGACGCGCTCAGCCTCGCCGGACGGATGCGCGCGCAGACCGACGCCGCACTCATCGACGGCGACGTCGCGCTGATGGTGTTCGACGCGCGCGCCGGGATCACCCCGCTCGACCGCCACTTCGCGCAATGGCTCCGCGCGCACGACACCCCGCTCATCCTCGTCGCCAACAAGGCCGAGGGGCGGGCAGGCGAGGCGGGGGTCGCCGAAAGCTACGAACTCGGCTTCGGCGAGCCGGTCCAGATCTCCGCCGAGCACGGCGAGGGCATGGCCGACCTGTACGAGGCGCTGATCCCGCACCTCGACCCGCTGACGGCCGAGGCCGACGCGCGCCACGAAGCCGAAACCGAGGAGGAAACCGACGCCCGTCTCGCGAGCGAACCGCTCAAGCTCGCGATCGTCGGTCGCCCGAACGCGGGCAAGTCGACGCTGATCAACCGCCTGCTCGGGGAGGACCGCCTCGTCGTCGGCCCCGAGGCGGGCATCACCCGCGATTCGATCGCGATCGACTGGGAATGGGAACAGGGCGGCGTCATGCGCCCGGTCCGCCTCGTCGATACCGCGGGGCTGCGGCGGCGCTCGAAGGTGACCGACAAGCTCGAACGGATGGCGGCGGTCGACACCAAGTTCGCGGTCGATTTCGCCGAGGTCGTCGTCCTGCTGCTCGATGCCACGCTAGGGCTCGAGGCGCAGGACCTGCGGATCGCCGACATGGTGTTGAGCGAGGGCCGCGCGCTCGTCATCGCGCTCAACAAATGGGACGCCGCGCACGACCTGTCGTCGCTGTTCCAGGGGGTCCGCAAGGCGCTCGACGACGGCCTGTCGCAGATCAAGAACGTGCCGCTGGTGGCGATCGCCGGGCTGACCGGGCGCAACCTCGACCTGCTGATGAAGGCGTCGTTCGACGCGCGCGAGGGGTGGAGCCGGCGGGTCTCGACGAGCGCACTCAACCGCTGGTTCGAAGCCGCGCTCGACCGCAACCCGCCCCCCGCCGCCGGGGGCAAGCGGATCAAGCTGCGCTACGCGACGCAGGCGGCGACGCGCCCGCCGACCTTCGTTATCTTCGGCAACCGCACCGAGGACCTGCCCGCCAGCTACACCCGCTATCTGGTCAATTCACTTCGCGACGAACTGGGGTTCGACGGGGTCCCGATCCGGCTGAACTTCCGGGGAGGGAAGAATCCGTTCGATGCGTCGCGACCGGTGGCGGGGGCGAAGACGCGGTAGGCGAGGGACCGGTGGCCTCGTATGGCCGTTTTGGGGTGATGGGGTGGACGCCCCCCGACGGCATCGATGTGCCAAAGTGGAGGTGTTGACCATCACTTGAGGGAGGCGTCCGTGTCGGAAGTTAGCATCATCGGGCTAGATATCGCGAAGTATGTTTT
>JBBSFF010000244.1:0-4022 GCA_038238995.1 Sphingomonadales bacterium | reverse complement strand
CGGGTCGAGCACGGCGAGCCGGTTGAGCCCGTCACCGGTGCCCACCCCGAGGTAGTTGTTGTATTTGACCGCGAGGAGATAGCTCGACGAGCCGTTGTACGACGGCACCATCGCGACCGGGATCACGCTCGGCGATATATCCCACCCGAAGCTGCCCGGTGCTCCGGCGGGCGCGAGCAGCGCATCGAATTGCAGCAACCAGCCGCGCCCGTTGTGCGTGCCGAACGTCGTTTCGAGCACGCCGTAGAACACGCGGCCATCGGGGCCGACGACCGGCGTCGCCGAACTGTCGTCGCTGACGCGCGCGGGGGTCAGGGTGTTCGGGTCGACCAGCGCGACCTTGGCGCGGGTGCCAAGCGTCGAGCTGTTGAGCGCGAGCAGGTAGCCGGTCTGCACCGCGCCCGACGCCGCCGTGTTGACCGCGATATAAATGGTGGCGCCGTCGTTCGAGATCGCGGGCGCGCAGTTCATCGCCGGTTTCTGGATCGCGCCGTCGCCCGCCGCCGTGGCGGCACCGACCCAGATGCCCGTCCCGTCGGGCGCGACCCGCGCGATGCCGCTGACCAGCCCGGCCGGGTTGGTGCCGGTCACCTGGAAGCCGAAAAAGATGTTGCCCTGCGCGTCGGCCGTGAGCGGGGTGTTGACGAAAACGCTGCCGTCGAAGGCCGCCGGGTTGGCGTTGTACGCGGTGGTCCCGTAAAATACCTGAGCGACAAACGTGCCGGCCGCCGCGTCGGCATCGTCGCGGAACAACAGCCGGCCCCCGGCCCCCGGTGCATACAGGCGGCCCAGTGGGGTGAGCAGCACGTTGTACGGCGGGATCCAGTTGTGCGGCGGCGTGATATAGTCGGTGGCGGTCGACCACACGATCGTGCCCGTCGCACCGGCGCGCCCTTCGACGCGGTAGCCACCGGTCGCCGTCGTCTTCACCGGGATCACCACGGTGTTGCGCGTCGTCACGACCGGCGAGCCGTAATGCGTCAGCAGCTCACCGCTCGCCGTATATTGCGGCGCGAGATCGACGGCGGACGACCACGTGATCCGGACGAGGTCCTGCGATGGCGTCGCGCTCAGCGCGGTGTGCTGCGCATCGTGACCATAGCTGAACCAGGCGGGGCCGACCGTCGGCATGGTCGGTGTCGGCGAGGGTGCAGGCGTCGGCGTGGGGGTCGCTGGTGACCCGCCGCTGCCGCCGCACGCGGCGAGCATCGCGGTCGAGGACAGCAGCACGAGGGTGCTGCGGCGCGAAACAAGGGTGGGAGACGCGGGAGCGGGCGGGGTATGACGATGGCTCATGATGCTGCGATCATGCGCCTTCGTACGATGAAACACACTATTTTTATCGTTACGGGTCGGTAGCTTAGCTCAAGCCCGCGAGCGCCCCGGGTGTCAGTGGAAATCGCGCGACCTGGGCAAGACCCGAAGGTTGCGCGGGTGGCCGTGCGTCTGGGGGTAGCCGGGGTGGAGGTCCTCGACCGCGCGCGACTGTTCGGGTTCGCAGTCGTGCGTCTCCGACAAGCGGTCGAGCTCGGCGGTGCGGTCGTCGACCCGGGTCGCCATCAGATGGATGACGCCCTCGGGGCTGCGCTGGAGTTCGCCCTCCACCAGCATCAATCTCGACGCCATGATGTTGCGGCGGTAGCGTTCGAACAGCCGCGCCCAGATGACGACGTTAGTCACCCCGGTCTCGTCCTCGAGCGTGACGAAGATCGCATTGCCCTTGCCCGGGCGCTGGCGGACGAGGACAATGCCGGCGGTCCGCACCTGCGCGCCGTTCTTCGCCGCCGACGTTGCGGCGCTGCTCGACACGCCCTCGGCAGCGAAACCCCCGCGCAGCAACGCCATCGGATGCGCCTTGAGCGACAGGCGGATCGTCTGATAGTCGGCAGCGACGTGCTCGCCCGGCGTCATCGGCGGCAGGTCGGCGGCGGGCTCGATGCCGAGCTCGCGCGCGTCCGCCGCGGCGAACAGCGGTAGCGTGCCAGCGGGGGTCCGCCGCGCCTCCCACAACGCCGCGCGGCGGTCGAGGCCGATCGAGCGGCAGGCGTCGGCATCGGCGAGCAGGTGCAAGGCGCGCTCCGGCAGGTCGGCGCGGCGGGCGAGCTCCTCGATGCTGGTGAACGGGCGCGCGGCGGTCATCCGCTCTGCCCATATTTCGCGGAAGCCGGTGATCTGGCGCAGGCCGAGGCGGACCGCAAAGCCCCCCATACAGCCAGCGTCACCCGCGAGCGCGTTATCCCAGTCGCTCGTATTGACGTCGACGGGGCGAACCTCGACGCCGTGGGCGCGCGCGTCGCTGACGATCTGCGCGGGCGCATAGAACCCCATCGGCTGGGCGTTGAGCAGCGCGGCGGCGAACACCGCCGGGTAGCGGCACTTGAGGTACGACGACACCCACACCAGCCGGGCGAAGGCGAGCGCGTGGCTTTCGGGGAAGCCGTAGCTGCCGAACCCCTCGATCTGGTGATAACACCGCCGCGCGAACGCCTCGTCATAGCCGCGCGCGGTCATGCCGCCGACCATCTTGACCTCGAACTGGTCCATCGTGCCGACGTTGCGGAAGGTAGCCATCGCTCGACGCAGCTGGTTCGCCTCCACGGGCGTGAAGTTCGCGGCTACGATCGCGAGCTTCATCGCCTGCTCCTGAAACAGCGGCACGCCGAGCGTCTTGCCGAGCACCTCGCGCAACTCGTTCGGGTCGTGCGGCGGCGCGGGCGAGGGATAGTCGACGCGCTCGCGCCCTTGCCGCCGCCGCAGATACGGGTGAACCATGTCGCCCTGAATCGGCCCCGGGCGGACGATCGCGACCTGGATGACGAGGTCATACAGCTCGCGCGGGCGCAACCGCGGCAGCATATTCATCTGTGCCCGGCTTTCGACCTGGAACACCCCGACGCTGTCTCCGAGGCAGAGCATGTCGTAGACGTCGGGGGCGTCGTCTGGGACGTTGTCGAGCGTGTACTGGTGGCCGATGTGCGTCGCGATCAGCGCGAACGCCTTGCGGATGCAGCTCAGCATGCCGAGCGCGAGGATGTCGACCTTCATCAGTCCGAGCGCGTCGATGTCGTCCTTGTCCCACTCGATGAAGGTCCGGTCGGCCATCGCCGCATTGTGGATCGGCACCGTCTCGTCGAGCCGGTCCTCGGTCAGGACGAAGCCGCCGACGTGCTGCGACAGGTGGCGCGGGAATTTGAGGATCTGGCCGACGAAATCGCCGAGCCGGGCGATTTCGGGCGCGTCGGGGTCGAAGCCGGTTTCCTGCACCCGCCGGCGCTCGAGGTCGCTGGCGAAGCTGCCCCAGACCGTGCTCGTCAGGCGGCTGGTGACGTCCTCGGTCAGGCCGAGCGCCTTGCCGACCTCGCGCACCGCGCTGCGCGGGCGGTAGTGAATGACCGTCGCGGCGATCCCGGCGCGGTCGCGACCGTAGCGGCGGTAGACGTACTGCATCACCTCCTCGCGGCGTTCGTGCTCGAAATCGACGTCGATGTCGGGCGGCTCGCGGCGTTCCTCCGAGATGAAGCGCGAGAAGAGCAGGCTGTTCCTGACCGGGTCGACCGCGGTGATGCCGAGGACGAAGCACACCGCCGAATTCGCCGCCGACCCGCGCCCCTGGCACAGGATGCCCGCCCCTTGCGCGAAGGCAACGATGTCGTGGACGGTGAGGAAATACGCGGCGTAATCGAGCCTCGCGATCATCGCGAACTCGTCGGCGAGGAGGGTGGCGACCTTCGCCGGGATGCCGCCCGGCCAGCGCTCGTGCGCGCGGGTCAGCGTCAGCTCCTCGAGCCAGCCTTGCGGCGTGTACCCCGGCGGCACCGGCTCGTGCGGGTATTCGTAGCGCAGGTCGTCGAGCGTGAAGGCGATGCGGGCGAGCAACTTGCCGGTTTCGGCAAGCGCGTCGGAGGCATCGGCGAACAGCCGCGCCATCTCGGCCTCGGGCTTGAGGTGGCGCTCGGCGTTGGCGGCGAGCAGGCGTCCGGCGTCGGCGATCGTCCGCTTCGTGGCGATGCACGTCATGACGT
>JBBSFF010000243.1:0-4036 GCA_038238995.1 Sphingomonadales bacterium | reverse complement strand
GGCTGGTCGCTCTGCAGCCGCCCGGCAAGGCTGAGCCACCCGATTCGCGTCGGGGTCGCCACCCGCGCCTCGGCATAGTCGATCGTTACCGGCGACGTCGTGACCGGGTTTGCGGTGCCGGTCGCCTGGCGCGACACGAGCGCGTGGTGGAGGCTGAGCGTATAGCTGCGGTCGCGGGCGTCGCACAGGTTCGCCTGGAGCGACGCCAGCCGCGAATCGCTGTCGAGGCTGAAACCGAACGCGCGGCCACGATAGCGTAGGCCGTCGGGGTATTTATAGTCGGTGTAGCTGATGCCGTAACCGACGGTGCCGAAGCTGAACAGGTTCAAGGTCGAAATGCTGCTGGTGTATTCGCCGGTGACGCGCAGCGTGTCGCTGCCGACCGGGAACCACGCGCTGCCGCCGACCAGATAGCTCGAAAAGCTGTGCGTGATCGGGCTCGAATCCTCGTTCATGATCTGCGTGTAAATCTCGACCGGATGGCCGTCGATCGCGCGGCTGTACTTGAAGTCGAACACCGCTTCGCTCGCGGTCTGGCTCGGGCTGCTGGTGTTGTTGATCGGGTTGACGGCGTCGATCGCGCTGCACGGATGCCCCGACCCGCACAGGATTTGCGTCCGGGCGAACCCGACTTCGAAGCCGTTGAGCGGCATGAAAGTGAAGCGGAAGGCATTGAACAACGTGTTCCGGGCGATGCGCCGGTCGTCGAGCAGACCGACGACCGCCTCGGCGCGCCACGGTCCGATCCAGCTGAGCCAGCGCGTCTTGAACCGCTGCGTCCCTGCGCTGGCGATGCCGATCTGCGGAAACGGGCGCGCGTTGGTCGAATAGCTGAGCGCCGAAATCCACCCCGGGCCCCACCAATGGCCGACCTCGCCGCCGTACAGCTCGACGCCCTTGAACCGCTGCGCGAGATAGCTGCCGTCGAGCGCGAGCCCGGCCCCGCCGCCGTCGCGCCGCGCGTCGCTGATCGCGCCGGCGGCAACGTGGAGGTCGCTGCCGCCGCTGGTGATGTCGACGATCTCCTGCACCTGGGCATTGCCCTGGCCCTGCGCGTCGAAGCCGCGGATCAGCGCGGGGCGGCTCGTCGCATCGCTCAGGTTCTCGACACGGGTGCCCGGCGCGGTCTCGCGCGCGACGCGCGCCAGCACGCGCCGAGCCGCTGCGCGTACGAAGGCGGGCTGCGAATAGAGGCTAGGATCGTCGAGCTCGGCGGCGACGCCTCGCCACGGAATCGGCCATTGCGTCGTCAGGACGTGGATCATCCCGGCGTCGTTCAGGACGATCAGGTCGGACCGCAGCTGTGCATCGCCGGCCTCGGCCCATGGCGCGGCGGCGACCGACGGAGTCGTGGCGAGCGCCACAATTCCGATCACGCCCGCCTGCCAACCGAGGCGGCACCCCGTCAGCGTCGTGCGGCGATGAAGGCGCTGCGGGCGGCGTATGCCTCGTCCGCGAAGTCGCTGAAGACGCCGTCGACGCCGGCGGCGAGGAACAGCTGATACTCGGCTTCGGCATCGCCGTGCGCGGCAGGATCGTCGCCGCGGCGAAGTTCGGCGGGAAGGAACGTGTTCTCCGAGCGGAAGGTGTACGGATGGACGAGCAGTCCGGCGGCGTGCGCGTCGGCAACAAGGCGGGTCGGCGCGAGCGAGCGACCGGCAATGTCGCGCGGGATGATCCGCGTCTTAGCCGGGCCGATCCCGTCGGCGTAGCGCGCGATCGCCGCGAGCCCCGCCGGCGTCATCATCGCATCGTACGTCGCGCTCGCGTCATTCTCGGCGGCGTCGGCGGGACGGCCGTCGTCGACGAGCTGGATCAGCCGCAGCCCGGTCATCGTCCGCAAGGCCTTGAGGTTGGCGACCTCGAACGACTGGATGAAGGCCGCATCGGTCTTGCTCGCGTACCCCGAGGCGGCGAGCTGGTCGACGAGGCGGCGTTCGAGCGGCAGGCCGATCGCGGCGAAGTAACTCGGATGCTTGGTTTCGGGATAGACGCCGATCGTCCGCCCAAGTCGCGCCGACTCGGTTGTCGCCAGCGCGAGGATCTCGGCGAAGGTCGGCACGTCGAACTTGCCGTCCCATTCGGTATTGGCGGGACGCAGCGCGGGCAGGCGTTCGCGCGCGCGCAGCGTCTTCAGCTCGGCGAGAGTGAAATCCTCGGTGAACCAGCCGGTGACGCGGGTCCCGTCGATCGTCTTGGTCGTGCGGCGGGCGGCGAATTCGGTATGCGCGGCGACGTCGGTGGTCCCGCCGATCTCGTTCTCGTGCCGCGCGACGAGGACGCCGTCTTTCGTCGGCACGAGGTCGGGCTCGATGAAGTCGGCCCCGCCGGCGATCGCCGTCCGGTACGATTCGAGCGTGTGTTCGGGGCGTTCGCCCGCCGCGCCGCGGTGGCCGATGATGACCGGCGACGCCGCCATCGCCGACGTCGCCACGAGCATTCCCGCCAACAAGGTCACCAAGCGCCGCATCATCCACCGATTGCCACGGCATCCAATGTAGCGCCCGGCGATGACAGTGAGAAGTCGCTATGCGGCGACACTCCGAACCATGCGCCGACGGCGGCTCGTTGCGCCGACAAGGCCGAGCCCGGCGATCATTTCGATCCACATCGCCGGTTCGGGGACCGCATCGACCCCGCCGCCGGTCGGCGAGATGCCGCCCGTGATGTTGGTGATGAACGCCTGCGTCGCGCCGTCGTCGGCGACGATCGTCTGGGCGAAACCGCGCAGAGTCGATGACTGCGCGACGAACTGCGCGGCATAGGTTGCCTGCGCCGGGGCGTAGTCGCCGGTCGCGACAAAGGTCGACGCGGGATATTCGACCGTCCAGATCGCCTGCTGGATCGCGGCGAGCTGCGCCGCCTTGTCGGTGGCGTTGCCCTCGGCGATGCTGAAGCCGAGCGTGGCGAGGCCGCCGATCGCGCTGATCTGCATCTCCGACAGCAAGCGGCCAAAGCCGTCGCTCGTCAGCGGCGTGACGTGGTACCCGAGCGACGTCGCCAACTGGCTGTTGAGGCCGACATAAATATTGTGTGCGAGGTCGACGCAGAAGCCGAGCGCGTCAAACGTGCCACCGCCAACCGTCGTCGCCGTGAAGGTCAGCGGCACCGAAAATTCGCTCTTGGTGATGCCGTCGGTGGTGACGTCGACGTGGCCGGGCGCGTAGATGCCGACCGACGTCAGCGTGAGCGGCTCGATCGCGGCGGCGGGAACGGTGACCGCAAACGCAACCGCGGCACCGAGAAGGCGGACATAACGCATGAGAAACTCCTAGCAACACTGCCGCGGAGAGACTTCTCAGCAGCGACTATCGCCGGAGTAGTGTAAACAAAAATATAAACAAGCTAATAGTTAGTTAATTTACCGAGCGGAATGACGACGATCTTCGGCACGCTCGAGAATTTCGTACGCCGCCTGCGTTACCGTGAAGCGCCGCGCGGCTGCCGGGTCGTTCGGCGCGACGTCGGGGTGATTTGCCTTCGCGAGGCGGCGGTACGCGGCCTTGACCGCCGCCGGATCGGCGTCGCTGTCGAGTTCGAGCGCGGCGAGCGCATCGAGCTCGGCGCGGCTGCGGCTGCCGTCGCCCGCGCCGCCCCAACCCCAGTGCCTGGCCTGGGTAAAACTGGTTTCGGCCGCCTCGTCGGCTTCGCGGGCGCGCGCGTCTTCGGCGCTCAGGCCTTCGAAATAGTTCCAGTTGCGGTTGTACTCGGCGGCGTGCGCCTCGCAGAAATACCAGCGTTCGGGGCGGTTCGGGGCCTTGGGCGCGGGGCGGTCGCCGGGTTCGGTGCACCCGTCGCGGTCGCAGATCCGCACCTGCACCGCAGCGCTCCCCGACCCATAGTCGCGCCAGCGGGGGAACCCCCAGTCGAGATTGCGCGACGGGCCGGCCATATGCGGTGTCAGCGGCCCCGCAGCTTGCCGACCATCGACATGACGTCGTCCATGACGTTGCCGTCCTTGTTGAAGTCGAGCATCGACAGCAGCGTTCCTGCCGCCCCGGTCGGCGCGGCCCCACCGGACGCGTTGCCGCCGGTG
>JBBSFF010000242.1:0-4039 GCA_038238995.1 Sphingomonadales bacterium | reverse complement strand
GCGCAGCAATTCGAGCGCCTTGATCGCCTCGACCACTCCGCCTTTCTCGTCGCCGACCCCGGGGCCCCGCGCGCGCCCGGTCAGCGCGTCGCCGTCGATGCGGAACGGCCGCTGCGCGACGGTGCCGGGGCCGAACACCGTATCGAGATGGCCGATCATCAGGATGCGCGTTTTGCCGGTTCCCTTGACCGTCGCGACGAGGTTGTCGGGCAGGCCCGGGGCCTCGGCGGCGACCGTCTCGATCGTCGCGCCGAGCGCCTTGAGCCGCGCCGCGAACACCGCCGCGACCTTGCGCCCGCCATCGACGTCGCCGGTTCCGGAATCGATGTCGACGACCTGCTGCAACAGCTTGAGCTGATCTGCGCGCGCGGCGGTCGCGGCATCGAGCAACGGATTGGCGGCGAACGCGGGGGCCGACACCGCCATCATCATGGTGCCGACGAGGAGCGGAAATCTGGTCATGCGGCGCTTAAATCCTAAACGAGGGTCGAAACGAGGCCAGCCACACGCGGGGGTTTCAGCGCCGCGCGCCCTTCAGATATTTGTCGAACCAGTCGATCGTCCGCCGCAGCGAATCGACCTGCGTCTCGCGCTTGGCGAAGCCGTGGCCTTCGCCGGGGTAGAAGACCACCTCGGCGATGCCGCCCTTGCCGCGGATCGCGTCGGTCACCTGCTGCGCCTGCCCGCGCGGCACGCGAATGTCGTTTTCCCCCTGCAGCGACAACAGCGGGGCCTTGGCCGCCTTGATGTAGGTCAACGGCGACACCGCGTCGTACACGGCGGGGTTGGTCGCCGGGTCGCCGAGCAGCGTCTTCTGATACGCCTGTAGCCCGGCATCCTCATGCGCCCACATCGTCCGCCAATCGATGATGCCGAACATCTGCACCGCCGCGGCGAAGGCATCAGGCGCGCGGCCGATCGCCATCAGCGTCATGAAGCCGCCGTACGAACCGCCGGTGATCCCGACCTTTCCCGCATCGACGAACCCGGTAGCGACGAGAAAGTCCTTCGCCGCGAGCTCGTCCTTGAGATCGCCGCCGCCAAGATCCTGGTAATTCGCGACCTGGAAGTCGTGGCCGTAGCCGGTCGACCCGCGCGGGTTCGGCTGAATCACCAGATAGCCGCGGCTGGCGAGCGCGGCGGCGGTCTTGTTGAAGGCATCGTCGGCCTGCCCCGTCGGGCCGCCGTGCGGCACGACGACCGCCGGGTTGGAGCCGTCGCGGTTGAGGTTGAACGGGATCGTCACGATGCCGCTGATCAACGTCCCGTCGAAGCTTTTGTAGGTCACCACCGCCGAACGCGGCAGCGTGACGGGACCGAGGCTCGCCATTGCCAGCCGGATCGGCGCCGCGACCTCGCCCGTCGCGAGATCGACGACGACCGGCGCGCCGGGCGACGTCGCGCCCGTGTGGAACACGAGCAGCTTCTTCGAATCCGGCGTGAACGAGGGGGACGACACGAGATAGTTCGCGCCCGGGGGGAGCGGCAGCAGACGTTCGGCCAGCGTCGCGACATCGACGACGCTGAATTCATTGCGCCCGTCGATCCCGGTGTCGACGATCATCGAGCGTCCATCGGGGGCGAACGCGCCGGCGCGTTGTTCCCACGGCGTCGGCTTCAGCCCGCGAAAACGCGCGGTCGCGGTCGCGTAAACCCCCGCATGGAGCTGGCCGGTGTCCTCGTTGGTCGTCACCGCGAGCGTCGCCCCGTCGCGCGTCGCGTCGGCGGCGGTGTACACCGTCTTCGGCTTGCCGAGCAGGCGCGCCGCCTTGCCGGTCGTGGCGTCGATCCGCCAGACCTCCGCCACCGTGCTGTCGGCGAACCGCCGGTTCGCGATGATCGCCGCGCTGCCGTCGACCCACGCGACCGGCGACCAGTCCCATCGCGGATCGGCCTCGTTGGTCAGCGCGCGGACCCTGCGGGTGGCGAGGTCGAGGATGGCGAGATCGGTCTGGCCGCGGGTCTTGGCCTTGACGGTTATCGCGATGCTCTTCCCGTCGGGCGCGACGAGTTCGGTGGTTTCGCGGATGTCGGGAGTGTTGGTCAGGTTGGTCGCCACGCCGCCGGCCGCCGGGACCGCGTAGATATCGTACTGCTCATTACCGCCGACGTCCTGGCTGAAGTAGACCGTCTTGCCATCGGGCGCGACGAGCAGTCCCAACTGGCGGTCGTCGGCCTGGGTCAGCTGTACCGGCCAGCTGCCGACGATATCGGTTCGCCAGATGTTGTAGCGACCGGTCAGGTTGGTCGACACGAACAGCTGCCGGCCGTCCGCTCCCCACGCGGCCGAAAGCAGCCCGCGCGAAAAGCCGAGGTCGGCGATCGGTATCGGTCCCGCAGCCGGGTTGGACGGCGACTCGATGCTCCGGGGATCGGTGACGGGCCGAGCGGGCGTCCGCACGACCGCGTCGACCGGGACGGCCGCCAGTAAACCTATAATCGCCAGAACCGCTCGCATCGTTTCCACCTCGCCCGATCGGACGTTAGTGTGCGTGCTACGGGGCGGCGCTGGCAAGGGCCGCGATCAACATCGGCACCGTCGTCAGCCGGGCGAGCGCGGCGGCATCGAGCAGCACGTCGACCCGGCCCGCGTCGTCGCGCGCGATCAGCGGCAGCGCCTCGCCCGCGAGCGCCGGATACGCGGCGCGAAAGTCGGGGCGGTGGAAGAACGCCGCGGGTTCCGGCAGCGTCGCGAGATAGTCGCGCCACGCCGCCTTCATCGCGAACGCGCCGTGGGTCGCCGCGCACAGGCTGCACGGATAGGTCGACGGCGACACGAGCTTGTGCGCGATGTCGAACAGCCCCGCGACGATCCCGGCGTCGGCGTTGTAGACGAACAGCAGCCGCCCGGCCCGCGCGCTCATCGCCGCCCGAACAGTTTTTCAAGGTCGATCCGCGCGAGTTTGACCCACGTCGGGCGCCCGTGATTGCACTGCCCCGAGTGCGGCGTGACCTCCATCTCGCGGAGCAGCGCGTTCATTTCGGCGACCGACAGCATCCGCCCTGCGCGGACGCTGCCGTGGCACGCCATCGTCGCGGCGACCGCGTCGAGGCGTTCGGCGAGCCCCGGCGCGGCGTCGAACGCCGCGAGGTCGTCGGCGAGGTCGCGGACGAGTGCGGTGGCGTCGACCGCGCCGAGCAGCGCCGGGGTGGCGCGGACGAGCACCGCCTTCGGCCCGAAATTCTCGAGGTCGAGCCCGAGCGCGGCGAAATCGGATGCGTGTTCGAGCAGGTGCGCGGCGGCAGTTGCGTCGACCTCGACGACCTGCGGCAGGAGCAGCGCCTGCGCCGCCACCGTCCCCCCGACGCGCGCGGCCTTCATCCGTTCGAGGGTCAGCCGTTCGTGCGCGGCGTGCTGGTCGACGAGGATCATGCCGTCGGGCGTCTCGGCGACGATGTATGTGCCCGCGACCTGCGCGCGCGCGACGCCCATCGGGAAACCATTCATCGCGGCGAAGGCCTCGGTGCGCGCGGCGGGGGCGAACCACGCGGGCCGGGCGTCGGCGAGGCCGAACGACGGCGTGTCGGGTACGGCCGCGAACACCGGCCCCGGCGCGAACGCCGCGAGCGCGCCGACCGCGACCGTCGTGCTCGCGCGGTGCCCGGCGGCGTCGAGCGCGCGGCGCAAGCCCGAGACGATCATCCCGCGGACCAGCGCGGCATCGCGGAAGCGGACTTCGGTCTTCGCCGGGTGGACGTTGACATCGACGAAGTCGGCGGGGACGTCGAGGAACAGCGCGACGATCGGGTGGCGGTCGCGCGCGAGCAGGTCCTGATACGCCCCGCGCACCGCGCCGACGAGCAGCCGGTCGCGGACCGGGCGGCGGTTGACGAACAGAAACTGGTGGTCGGCGACCCCGCGGCTGAAGGTCGGCACCCCCGCCAGCCCGCCGAGGATCAGCTCGTCGCGCGCCAGATCGATCGCTCCCGCGTTGGCGGCGAAGTCGGCCCCGAGGAGCCCCGCGCGGCGGGCGGGGCGCGCGCGCTCCCCCGCGACCGCATCGGCGGTAAGGAGCCGCCGCCCGTCGTGGCGCAGCTC
>JBBSFF010000241.1:0-4040 GCA_038238995.1 Sphingomonadales bacterium | reverse complement strand
CGGCACGATCTTGCGCACCGCGGCGAACAGCGCATCGACCGGACCGTTGCCGCGAACCGCCGCGGTCGTCTCGACCCCGTCGACCGACAGCGTCAGCACCGCGCGCTGCGGGCCGTTCGACCCGCAATAAACCTCGACCTCGACAAGCTGGATCGCGTCGTGGCCGCGCAGCACCTCGTCGTCGACCAGCGCGACGATGTCCTCGTCCCAGATCGCCTTCTTCGCGTCCGCCAGGTCCTTGAAGCGCTTGAAGGCGTCGCCGAACTCGTTGTCCGACAGCGTGTAACCGAGCTCGTCGAGCTTCTGACGGAATGCCGCGCGCCCCGAATGCTTGCCGAGGACGAGGTTGGTCGCGCCCTGACCGACCGAATCAGGGGTCATGATCTCGTAGGTCGACGAATCCTTGATCATCCCGTCCTGGTGGATGCCACTCTCGTGCGCGAAGGCGTTCGCGCCGACGATCGCCTTGTTCGCCTGGACCGCCATGCCGGTGATGCCGCTGACCATCCGGCTCGCACGGGTGATCTCCGAGGCAACGACCCCGGTCGAAAACGGCATGACGTCGTGGCGGACGCGGAGCGCCATCGCAATCTCCTCGACCGCGGCGTTACCCGCGCGCTCGCCGATGCCGTTGACCGTCGCCTCGACCTGTCGCGCGCCCGCCATCACCGCCGCGAGCGTGTTCGCCACCGCGAGGCCGAGGTCGTTGTGGCAGTGCGTCGAAAACACCGCGTCGGCGGCATTCGGCACGCGCGCGAGCATGTCGCGGAACATCGCGCCGTACGTCTCGGGCGTCGCATAGCCGACGGTGTCGGGCAGGTTGATCGTGCGCGCGCCGGCGCGGATCGCGATCTCGATCGCGCGGGCGAGGAAGTCGGGGTCGGTCCGCGTCGCGTCCTCGGCCGACCATTCGACGTCGGGGCACAGGTTGCGGGCGTGGGACACCGAGGTGCGGATCGCCTCCAGCACCGTCTCGGGGGCCATGTTGAGCTTGACCTTCATGTGGAGCGGCGAGGTCGCGATGAAGGTGTGGATGCGGGGAGCCCGTGCGAACCGCACCGCCGCCCATGCCCGGTCGATATCGCCGAGCGAGGCGCGGGCAAGGCTGGCGATGGTCGCGCGTTCGCTCTGGCGTGCGACCTCGCGAACGGCTTCGAAATCGCCCTCCGACGCGATCGCGAAGCCCGCCTCGATGATGTCGACGCCGAGCGCCTCGAGCTGCGCCGCGACGCGCAGCTTCTCCTCGAGGTTCATCGAGCACCCCGGCGATTGTTCGCCGTCGCGCAGCGTCGTGTCGAAGATACGGATGTGGTCGGTCATGATCGTCGCCTCGGGATTGGGGGTCGGGGTCCGGGCCAATCCCTCACGCCCGCGATGGCCCCGGCGGGCGGCGCGTGCCTAGGGGCGCGTAAGTCGCAGCAGGGCGATGGGCAGGGCGGTCAACGTCATCCCGGTCCGATACCAGCGCCGCGACGCCGTGTCGAGCCGCCCGTCGTGCGCCGGGCACCGGGGCATCGACCGTGTTGGCGACGGTCGCGCCACGTGGCATGATCGCGACGGCGGCATCGGGCCGTGTGGAGCGTGACGGTGGCAGGCAGCGTCGACGCGATTTCGCACAATATCCAGCTCGCGATCGCGCCGGTGTTCCTGCTGACCGGCATCGCCTCGATCCTGAGCGTCCTGACCAACCGGCTCGGGCGGGTGATCGACCGCGCGCGCCGCGTCGAGGCTGAGATCGCCGGTTACGACCCCGACACCCGCCGCCGCGCCACGCTCGAACTGACCGTGCTGGGCCGGCGGATGGCGGCGGCGCACTGGGCGATCGGCCTGTGCACCTCGTCGGCGCTGTTCGTGTGCATCGTCATCGCGATCATGTTCGTCGGCGATCTCGTCCCCGGGCCGGTATCGCTCGCGGTCGCACCGCTGTTCATCCTCGTGATGATGCTGTTGATCGCCGGGCTGCTGCTGTTCCTGTTCGAGGTCCAGATCGCAACGCGGTCGGTTCGGGTCCGCGGCGCGATGCTCGACGATTTCAGCGATTAGGTCGCCGTCTCAATTCTTCGCCTTGTCGACTAGCGCGTTCTTGCCGATCCACGGCATCATCGCGCGCAACTTGGCCCCGACCTCCTCGATCGGGTGCGCGGCGGCGGCCTTGCGGCTCGCCTTGAGCTCGGGCTGCCCGGCGCGGTTATCGAGGATGAAGTCGCGCACGAAGCGCCCGCCCTGGATGTCGGCGAGCACGCGCTTCATCTCGGCCTTGGTTTCGGCGGTGATGATCCGCGGGCCGGTGGTGATGTCGCCGTATTCGGCGGTGTTCGAAATCGAATAGCGCATGTTGGCGATGCCGCCCTCGTACATCAGGTCGACGATCAATTTGACCTCGTGGAGGCACTCGAAATACGCCATTTCGGGCGCGTAACCCGCCTCGGTCAGCGTCTCGAACCCCGCCTGGATCAGGTGGGTCAGCCCGCCGCACAGCACCGCCTGCTCGCCGAACAGGTCGGTCTCGCATTCCTCGCGGAAGGTCGTCTCGATGATCCCCGAGCGCCCGCCGCCGACCGCGCTGGCATAGGCGAGGCCGAGGTCATGCGCGTTGCCGGTCGCGTCCTGGTGGACCGCGATCAGGCACGGCACGCCGCCGCCGCGAACGTATTCGGAGCGGACGGTGTGGCCCGGACCCTTCGGCGCGATCATGAACACATCGATGTCGGCGCGCGGTTCGATCAGCTGGAAGTGGATGTTGAGCCCGTGCGCGAACGCGAGCGCGCTCCCCGGCTTGAGGTTCGCCGCGAGGTCGTCGGCGTAAATCCCCGCCTGATGCTCGTCGGGGGCGAGGACCATGACGATGTCGGCATGCGCGGCGGCGTCGGCGTTCGTCATGACGGTGAAGCCCGCCGCGCTTGCCTTGGCGGCGGTCGCCGAGCCCTTGCGGAGCGCAACCATGACGTCGGTGACGCCGCTGTCGCGCAGGTTCTGGGCATGGGCGTGGCCTTGCGAGCCGTAGCCGACGATGGCGATCTTCTTGGCTTTGATGAGGCCGAGATCGGCATCAGAATCGTAGTAGACGCGCATGTTCGTTCGTTCCCTTGTTTCGCTTCGCCTCCCCTCCCCTTCAGGGGAGGGGTCGGGGGTGGGGCAGTACCGGTGTTGCAATGCCGCGCTCCCCACCCCCGGCCCGGCGCTTCGCTTCGTCTCTCGCCCCTCCCCAGAAGGGGAGGGGTAGCTTATACCGCCTCCGGCCCGCGCGCGATCGCGACTACCCCCGTCCGTGCCACCTCGACCAGCCCGACCTCGCGCATCAGCGCGATGAAGCTATCGACCTTCTCGGTCGAGCCTGACACTTCGAACACGAAACTCCGCGTCGTCGTATCGACCGGGCGCGCGCGAAAGATGTCGGCGAGGCGCAGCGCCTCGACCCGCTTTTCGGCGACGCCGGCGACCTTGACGAGCGCCATCTCGCGCTCGACGTGCGGGCCGAGCGCGGTCAGGTCGAGGACACGGTGGACGGGGACGAGCCGGTCCAACTGCGCCATGATCTGCTCGATCACGGCGGGCGGGCCGGAGGTGACGACGGTGATCCGGCTGACTGCGTGGTCGTCGGACACGTCGGCGACGGTCAGGCTCTCGATGTTGTACCCGCGCGCGGAGAACAGCCCGACGATGCGCGCGAGGACGCCCGCCTCGTTATCGACGAGGATGGAGAGGGTGTGGCGTTCGGAGGGGGCGGGTTTCAACTAATAGGGTCCATATCTCGAAGTTTGTTAGACGCCTCATCCATGTCGTTTAAAAAGGACAGATGCGCTAAGCCTTTTTCAGTAATGACGTATCGATCGCGCTCCAGGTTTTTGGTGTAGCCGAGTTTTGTCAGTGTGCCGCTGCGGGCAGCTTGCATTTGGTTTGAGACGTCGGAGTACCATTGCGGCTCATTTGGTCTGTCAGGATTCTGGGCGAGCGCTCTTTCGTCAAATTCGATCGACTTTGATAGGCTGCGACGTATGTCGGCAAGACTGAATTCCTTTCCCGAGGAAAGCGCCAACAGG
>JBBSFF010000240.1:0-4071 GCA_038238995.1 Sphingomonadales bacterium | reverse complement strand
CGCCTCGACCCGGTCGGCGACGGTCATTGCGCCACCTCGCCGCTGCCCGCTGCGCGCCATTCGCGCCCCGAAGTCGACTTGCGACCCAGGTCGCGCTGCTGCCGAATAGTTGTCATAAGGGAGCCGTGACTGCTAACGTATCTTCGCCGCCGGGCGCGAACGACGAACGGGCGGGAGGGGCAGTGTGACCATGGACCATCGGATCGCTACGCTGCTGTTGCCGCACGTCAAGGATCCGGCGACGATGACGCGGATGACCGCGGTCGAGCGGATGAGCGAGCCGTTCACGATCGTCGTCGACATCGAACATCGCAGCATGACCGCGCTCGACCTGCAGCCGATGTTGGGACACGTCGTCCACATCGAGTTCAAGACGGCGGCGATCGAAGGGGTCGATCCGTTCAGCCGCCACTTTGACGGTATCCTGTGGGAATATGTCGAACTCGGCCGGACCGCCGATGAGATCAGCTATAATTATCGCCTGACGCTCCGCCCGAACCTCGACATCCGCACGATGGAACGCCAGAGCCTGATCCACTATAAAAAATCGATTAGCGATCTGATCGGGACTTTTTCGAGATTCAACGTCACAACGATGCTGAACGGAACGTATCCAACGGTCGAATATCGCGTGCAGTATGGGGAAAGCGGATTCGCGTTCCTGTCGCGGCAGCTCGAGAAAGAGGGAATTTACTACTTCTATCGCCATAGCGCGACCGGCCATGAATGTGTTTTTGTCGACATGCGCAATTCGCACGAGGCGATGAGCCCGGCGACGGTCTGGCTCAAGACGCACGGCGAGCAGCCCGGTAATGTCGCAGTCCTGACATCGCTGGTCGAACGGCGAAGCTTCAACGCGACCGAGTATATCGTCGACGATTACGATTATACGGCCCCGACCACGATGCTGCAGAAGACGAAACCGAAAGCGACCTTTGGGGCGCCGCCGTCGCGCTATACCTCAGGCGAGGTCGTCAACCAGGGCGGCTTGCCGCGCTATGTCTACCCCGCTGGCTTCGACAGCGCGACGATCGAGTCGGGCGCGACGTACGCCGAGCGTTGGCTCGACAGCGATCGGCGCGAGATGGCGCGAAGCTTCGCCGAGGGCAATGTGTTTTCGGCCGCCGTCGGTCGTACCGTCAAGATCGACTATAAAGATGCCGGGACCAAGGGTGCTACCGAAGAATATCTGATCGTCGGCACCACCCACCGTTACAGCAACACCGCGGGCGGTCAGGATTTTCACGTCGAACTCGAACTGATGCCGGCGGCGCTCCAGTATCGCCCGGCGCGCAAGACGCCGATTCCGCGGATTTACGGCCCGCAGACCGCGGTTGTCATCGGACCGAAAGGCGAGGAAATTTACACCGACAAATACGGGCGGGTTAAAGTGTCGTTCTTCTGGGACAAGACCGTCCCGTCCGACGACACCGGCAGCATCTGGGTTCGCGTCGGCCAGTCGGGCGCGGGGTCGGGCTTCGGCTCGTTCATGGTGCCGCGCATCGGCCACGAGGTGATCGTCGAATTTCTTGACGGCGATCCCGACCGCCCGATCATCACCGGCGCGGTCTACAACGGCTCGAACCTGCCCGCGTTCGGCAGCGCCGCCGACAACACCGTGCAGGGCATCAAGACCAACAGCTCGAAGGGTGGCGGCGGCTATAACGAGATCAAGATCGACGACAAGAAGGACAGCGAGCTGTTCTCGTTACACGCGCAAAAGGATCTAAAGTGGGTCGTCGACAAGGGCGACGAAACCCGCGATCTCCTTGAAGGCAGCCGCACGACCGTCATCCACAAGGGCGACGAAACGATGACGGTGACGAAGGGCAAGCGCACGACGACGATCGAGAGCGACGAGGCGACGACGATCAAGACGGGCAGCGTCACCCACACCGTCGAAAAAGGCGACGTCACCCGGACGATCAAGACCGGCAAGCGCACGACAGAAATCATGGGCGACGACAAACTGACGATCAAGACGGGCAACCGCGAGGCGACGCTCAGCATGGGCAACGACAACCTGACGGTGTCGCTGGGCGACGTCGACATCAAGGTCAGCCTCGGCAATCACAAAACCGAGGCGTTGCAGTCAATCGAGCTCAAGTGCGGGTTGAGTTCGTTCAAGATGGACCCGTTCCAGATCGAGATGAAATCGATGATGGTCAAAATCGAAGGGTCGATCATGCTGGAGACCAAGGGATTGATGGTCCAGCAGGAAGGTACCGCGATGCACATCGTCAAGGGCGGCATCGTGATGATCAACTAAGTAGCGCGAAGGGAGGGGCGGGACATGAGCGAAGCAGATACAGCGACCGTCGCGCGTGCGTGGCGGCGGGTGAAATGGACCCGCGCCGGGCAGGTCGCCGCCGTGCTCGACGGCCTCGTCGATCTCGAGGCGTTGTACGACCAGCCGCCGCCGCAGGCGTTCGCCGCGCTGTGCCATGTCGACATAACGCAAGCGACGCGGTTTCTCGCGCAGTGCCTGCCACGGATGGAGGCACTGCGCTGGGTCGCGGCGTGTCTCGCGACGATGCCCGCCGCCGGCCAACCGGCGCGGCTCGTCGCCAAGAAAGCGGTCAACCGCTGGCTTGCCGATCCGTCGGATACCAACCGGCGCATCGCCTACGAAGCTGGACAGATTGTCGGCTGGGCGTCGGCGGAAGGCGCAGCGTGCCTGTCGGTATTTCTGTCGGGTGGCAGTATCGCCCCCGAAACACAGGAACAGGGCGTCCCGCCCGCCCCCGGCGCGTTCGGCCAGGCCGTGGCCGGCGCGGTGCTGATGGCGGCATTCGGCGAGGGCGCGACCTCGTTCGAACGTCGGCTAGCGGCGAACATCGACCTCGGCGAAAAGGCGGCGGCGGGCGAGGTACTGCAGGGATGACGTTGCGGTTGACGATCGAAAACGTCGCGTCGCTGACCTCGGGCGACCCGACCAACATGGTGCTCGACGAGCATGGCCTTGTCATCGGTCGCGCCGCGCACGCCGACTGGACGCTGCCCGACACGCGCAATCACATTTCGTCGCTCCACGCCGAGATCGACTATGCCGACGGCCGTTACGTTCTGACCGACCGCAGCACGAACGGCGTGTTCATCAATGGCGGGTCGCGCCTGACCGCGCCGCACGTCGTCCGCGACGGCGATCTGATCACGATCGGCCAGTACGAGATCCGCGCCGTGGTCACCGGCGGTGCCGCCACGACCGCCGGCGCTCCCGGCGGCGGGGCGGGCGACCCATTCGGCGGCGGGCTCGATTGGGCGAGCGGGTCGGCGGGCGGCGCGAAGGTCGCCGACGCGAACAAATTCGGGCGCGAGCCGCCCAAGCCGCTGTTCCAGTCGGGTGGCGACCCGTTGATGAACGCCTTCGCGCCGCCCCCCGCCGCGGCGTATTCGCCGCCGCCGCCCACTGCGCCCGATCCGTTCGGGCTGAGCGCTCCGCCTCCCGCGAGCCCGTTCGCGTCGCCGCCGGGCAATCCGTTCGGCACGCCCGCCACGTCACCCCCCGCGTTGGGCGCACCCGCGGCCCTCAATCCATTCGGGATCGCCGCATCGCCGCCGCCGTCGTCGGACCCGTTCGGCAGCGCGCCGGTCGCTGATCCGTTCGGTACCGCACCCGCCAGCCCGTTTGCCCCCCCGGCGGCTCCGGCGGGGGCCGACCCGTGGGCGCAGCTGCATTCGTTCGACACGCTCGATTTCGCGACCGCGGCGACGCCTCCCGCCCCGACGCCGACCGCGGTTCCGCCACCGGTCGCTGCCCCGGCGGCGACCAACGCGCTATTCGCCGGCTTCCTCGCCGCCGCCGGGCTCAAGCCGACCGACATCGGCGACGCGACGCCGACCGCCGTGCTCGACGCCGCCGCGCGGCTGCTGCGCCAGACCGCCGATGGCCTGATCCGCCTGCTCGATGCGCGCGCGCGAATCCGCCATCAGTTCGGCGTCGGCGCGCAGGTCACGACCTTCCAGCGCGCGGGCAACAACCCGCTGAAATGGACGCGGTCACCCGAACAGGCGCTACGCCAGCTCGTCGGCACGCCCGATCCGGGTTTCCTCGCCGGGCCGCTCGCGGTG
>JBBSFF010000239.1:0-4135 GCA_038238995.1 Sphingomonadales bacterium | reverse complement strand
CGTTCTTGGTCGACCGTTCGCTTTCGTCGCCCAATGCAACGGTCCCGTCGCCGAACCAGCGTTCGCGGCGCAGCACCCCGGCGACATAGCCGTGCACGAAAAAACCACGGTCCACCCCGGCGAGGAGGCCAACGCGCCCGATTTCGTCGCCGGCCTCGCGAAGCTGGGCGATCTCTACGTCAACGATGCGTTTTCGACCGCGCACCGCGCCCACGCCTCGACCGAGGGGCTGGCGCACGTCCTCCCCGCCTTCGCCGGGCGCGAGATGGCGGCCGAGCTCGACGCGCTCGACAAGGCGCTCGGCTCGCCGGTCCACCCGGTCGCCGCCGTCGTCGGCGGATCGAAAGTGTCGTCGAAGCTCGACGTGCTGCTCCACCTCGTCACCAAGGTCGATCATCTGATGATCGGCGGCGCGATGGCGAATACTTTCCTCGCCGCGCGCGGGATAAACGTCGGTAAGTCGTTGTGCGAACACGACATGGCGGCGACTGCGCTCGACGTGCTGGCGCGGGCCGAGGCGGCCACCTGTACCGTCCATCTGCCGTACGACGTCGTTGTCGCGACCGAGTTCAAGGCGGGGGCGGCGCACCGCACGGTCAACGTCCACGAGATCGGCGCGAACGAAATGGTCCTCGATCTCGGCCCGGCGGCGGTCGAGATGCTCGGCGACGTGCTGAAAACCTGCAAGACGCTCGTCTGGAACGGTCCGCTCGGCGCGTTCGAGATCGAGCCGTTCGATCGGGCGACCGTCGCGCTGGCGCGGATCGCCGCAGCGCTGACGGCCGACGGACTGGTGTCGGTCGCGGGCGGCGGCGATACGGTCGCCGCGCTCAACCACGCCGGGGTCGCCGACGGCTTCACCTTCGTCTCGAACGCGGGGGGCGCGTTCCTCGAATGGATGGAAGGCAAGCAGCTGCCGGGGATTGTCGCGCTAGGGGGAACCGCATGATCGACATCGACCGTCTTTGGGAGAAGCTATACCCCGCCGCGTGGAAGCTGGCGCGCTCAGCCGACCCGATCCACGACCGGATCGGCGAAGCGTTCCGCGGCTTCCGCGACCTCAAGGGCGAGGAGTTCCCGCCCGAGGGCCGCATTCTCTACAATGACATCGTCGCGCGGATCACCGCCGCCGGGCCGATCGTCGACGGCAAGGGCGCGATTCTGACCGGCGCGGTCGCGAATACATTGGCGTCGATGCCCGAGAAAGCCGCGTGCGAGATCGCCGAACATATCTTCGAGTTGTTCGTGCAGGTTGCCGAGGTGCACTTCGGGCGTTGACGCAGCTAACGTCCGCGACTATCTGTTGAACATGTTAGACGAAGCGATAACTCTTGGGCTCAGGCTTGACGTGTCGCTTTCCCGTCAGCTCGTTCGCTTCGCTGCGAGCACGCATCGGTCGAAGAGCGACGTCGCGCGCGATGCCTTGCGGATCTATCTTTCTCGTCGCGCCCCGGATGACGATTTGGTTCGTGAGATGGAGGCCATTGCTGCGGCGACTTCGGCGACTGATCTCGCGCTTCTCGACGTCTTGCACGACGACGTCATGGGCGATGAACCCGATTATGATTGGGGCAATCGTCCTTCGTGAACCGCGGGGCGATCCTGATCGGCCGAGCACCCGGCGACTTCACGTCGAAGCCAAGACCTTATCTGGTCGTTCAATCCGATGCCATTCCCGACATTGGGGCAACGTTGACCGTTTGCCCGGTGACGACGACGATAATCGGTATCGGTCGTATTCGGGTCGCCATTTCTCCCACCGCGGCGAACGGCCTCGACTGCATCAGCGAGATCGAAGTCGATCGGATTACGACAATGCGCCGCGAGCGGTTCGACCCCCCGATCGGTGAAGCCGCGTCCGATATCATGGCCCAAGTCGACGCTTCATTGCGCCGCTGGCTCGACCTTTAGCACTGGAGCACTCCATGACCCCCGCCGTCCGCGCCATCCTTGCCAACTACGAGTCCGACAATCCCGGCACGAAGGCGAACCTCGCCCGCATTCTGATGCAGGGGCGGCTCGGCGGGACGGGCAAGCTCGTGATCCTGCCGGTCGACCAGGGGTTCGAGCATGGCCCGGCGCGGAGCTTTGCGGTCAACCCCGACGCGTACGATCCGCATTACCACTTCCAGTTGGCGATCGACGCCGGGCTGTCGGCGTACGCCGCGCCGCTCGGCATGATCGAGGCCGGGGCCGACACCTTCGCCGGGCAGATCCCGACGATCCTCAAGGTCAACAGCTCGAATAGCTGGTCGACGTCGATCGACCAGGCGGTGACCGGCGGGGTCGACGACGCGCTCCGCCTCGGCTGCGCCGCGATCGGCTTCACCATCTACCCCGGCAGCAGCGAGATCTTCGAGCTGATGGAGGAAATCCGCGAACTGTCGGCCGAGGCGAAGTCGGTCGGCATCGCCACCGTCATCTGGTCGTACCCGCGCGGCGGCGACATCTCGAAGGCGGGCGAGCTCGCGCTCGACGTCGGTGCCTATGCCGCGCACATGGCGGCGCTCGCGGGCGCGCATATCATCAAGGTCAAGCTGCCGACCGACCATATCGAGCAGAAGGACGCGAAGAAGGCGTATGAGGGCGGCGACTGGTCGACCCAGGCGAAACGCGTCGCCCACGTCCGCCAGGCGTGCTTCAACGGTCGAAGGATCGTGGTGTTTTCGGGCGGCGCGGCGAAGGGGGCCGACGCGGTCTATCAGGACGCGCGCGACATCCGCGACGGCGGCGGCAACGGCTCGATCATCGGGCGCAACACCTTCCAGCGCCCGCGCGCCGAGGCGCTGGCGATGCTCGACAAGATCGTGTCGATTTATCAGGGGGCTGAGTGACCGAGCCCGCCGAGGTCGACGCCTATATCGTCGAGCGGCTGATCCCCACCGATGCCGGTCTCGACGCGGCGCTCGCCGCGAACGCCGCCGCCGGACTGCCGTCGATCGATGTATCGGCGGCGCAGGGCAAGATGCTCCACCTGTTCGCGCTGATGGTCGGCGCGCGGCGCATCCTCGAGGTCGGGACGCTCGGCGGCTATTCGACGATCTGGCTTGCGCGCGGGCTTGCTCCCGGCGGGCGGCTGGTGACGTGCGAGATCGATCCGCACCATGCTGCGACCGCGCGTGCCAACCTCGACCGCGCCGGCGTCGGCGACCGCGTCGACATTCGCGTCGGGGCGGCGTCGGACACGCTCGCGGCGATGATCGCGGCGGGGGAAGGGGGCTTCGACCTCGTCTTCATCGATGCCGACAAGCCCGGCAACGTCGCCTACCTGACCGCCACGCTTGCGCTCGTCCGCCCCGGCGCGGTCATCGTCGTCGACAATGTCGTTCGGCTGGGCGACGTCGCCGACGCGTCGAGCACCGACCCGCGGGTCGTCGGCAGCCGCGCGCTGTTCGATGCTGTCGCCGCCGAGCCGCGACTGACCGCGACCGCGATCCAGACCGTCGGGGCCAAGCACTGGGACGGCTTTCTGTTGGCGCGCGTGGCGGAATGACCGACGACGACGACCTGATTCCGCTCGACCCGGGATTTGGCGACCGGTTCGAGCGACAGCGTCGCCCGGCGTGCCAGCTGTATATCGTCTCGCCGCCCGTGATCGACGACGGCTTCGCCGACCGACTCCGCGCTGCGCTCGGGGCGGGTCCGGTGGCGGCGTTCCAGTTGCGGATGAAGGACGTGGGCGATGATGCCGTTATGCGCGCGGCGGCGCTGCTTCTGCCGATCTGCACCGATCACGGAGTCGCGTTCCTGCTCAACGACCGGATGGACTTGGCGAAAGCCTGTGGCGCCGACGGCGTCCACCTCGGCCAGTCCGACGGGCGGGTGCAGGATGCCCGCGCGCTGCTCGGCCCCGACGCGCAGATCGGCGTGACGTGCCACGACAGCCGCCATCTCGCGATGGAGGCGGGCGAGGCGGGAGCGGATTACGTCGCGTTCGGCGCGTTCTACGAAACCACGACCAAGCCGTCGCAGTACCGCCCCGAACCGCCGCTGCTGACGTGGTGGACGACGCTGAGCCAGCTGCCGTGCGTCGCGATCGGCGGGGTCACGCCGGTCAACGCGCCGCCGCTGATCGCTGCGGGGGCGGATTTCATCGCGGTGGTCAACGCGGTTTGGGCGCATCCCGACGGACCGG
>JBBSFF010000238.1:0-4156 GCA_038238995.1 Sphingomonadales bacterium | reverse complement strand
GATGGCGGCAACATCGTCGTCGTGGGCGGCGAGACCGCCAGCTGGGATCTCGAGATCGCGCGCGACCATCAGTCCGATTTCCTCCAGTGGTTCCAGTTCCGCGTGGGCGGAGCGGCGGGCATCCCGCTCACGCTGCGCATCCGCAACGCGGGGGCCACCACCTATCCAAAAGGGTGGGAGGGCTACTCCGCGCGTGTCAGCCACGATCGGCAAGACTGGCGCTGCGCGGACACCGCCTACGACGGTGCCACGCTCACCATCCGCCATACGCCCACCACCGATAGCACGTGGTTCGCCTATTTCGCCGCATATCCGATCGAGCGCCACCACGATCTTATCGCGCGCGCCGCCCGTGCCCCCGGCGTCCGCGCCCGCGTGCTCGGCCGCACGCTCGAAGCGCGGGACATGGACCTCATCGAGGTCGGCGAGGGCACCCCTGCGATCTGGCTCATCGCACGCCAGCACCCGGGTGAAACCATGGCGGAGTGGTGGATGGAGGGCGCAATCGACCGCCTCATCGATCCCGCCGATCCGGTCGGCCGGTCGCTGCGCGCCAAGGCCCGCCTCTTCATCGTCCCCAACATGAACCCCGACGGCTCGGCACGCGGTCACCTGCGCACCAATGCGGCGGGCGTTAACCTCAATCGTGTCTGGCACGCGCCCGATCCCACCACTGAGCCTGAGGTCGCCTGCGTGCTCGCTGAAATGGACCGCACCGGCGTCGCCGCCTGTCTCGACGTGCACGGGGACGAGGCGATCCCGCACAATTTCATCGCGGGCTTCGAGGGCATCCCCGCCGCCACGCCGCGCATGCTCGAACTTTACGCGCGCTACCGCGACACGCTCGCGCGCATCACCCCGGAATTCCAGACGCGCATCGGCTACGGCGAGGCCAGACCCGGCACCGGCAACATGACAATGGCGACCAATGCCATCGCGCACCGCTTCGGTTGCCCCACCTTCACGCTGGAAATGCCGTTCAAGGACGCCAACGAAATGGCGGAGCCGGTGCGGGGCTGGTCTCCGGAGCGGTCGATGGCGCTGGGGCGGGACTGTCTGGCGGCGCTGCTGGAGGTGGTCGGGGGGCTGTAGATCATCGCAAAGTCGGAAGCCGCCATCGTCGCCTGATCGACGCAAGGGGGCGGTGAATGCGTCGCCGCCCCCTTTTTTCGAGCCTTAGCCGATCGTCGCGCTGTGGCTGCGCCGCCGCGTGACGGCTATCCCCGCCGCGCCGAGCCCGAACAGAGCGAGCGACGCAGGTGCTGGGATGTCGGTCACGCTGAAGGTGATGCGGTAGATCGGGCTGTTGGCGCTGAGCCCGCTCGTAAAGACATAACCCGCCGCCGTGGTCAGGCCGTCGAACCGCGCGAGTTCGGCGAAGTTGAACCCGACGACGCCGCCCTCGGGCGTGCGCAGATCGTTGTTGCCGATCTGCAGGAACGCGGCGGCAAGCGGATCGAACACCTCCGACCCCGCGTTCCAGATATCGCTCGCAGACTGGTCGATCTGCGAGATCAGCAAGTTGCCCGCAGCGTCGAACAGCCGGTACTCCGTCGGATCGTCGTTGCCGATGAAGAAGTCGTTACTGGGCACGACCATCGCGGCGAAGGTGAAGAACGGGTTGACGCTGGTGTTGACGCGGAAGGTCAGGCTCTGCGTAAAGCCGGGGGTCTGCGGTCCAGCGGTCGAGCCGAGCACGGCGGTCGGGTCGGCGGCCGCGAACGCCGGGAACCAGTCCGCACCGCCGCCGCCTTCGGCGATCGAGATCGTCGCAGCATTGGCGGTGCCGCCCTCGTCAAAAGCATCGAAGGTGCCGTTGTTGAAGCCGAAACGCAACGGCGCGAGGCTGACGCTGTTCGGAGCGGCGAGGTTCGTCACTGTAATGGTAATGTTAACCGGCTTGGCGAGCGCGGGCATGGCAGCCAGCGTGCAAATCGTAGTAAGCCAAACGAGACGGCGATGGGCCACGTGACATCTCCTGTTGCGCGTCCAGCACGAGCGCGGGACACGCTTGATCTCCGACGTCCCATCGGCGCCGGTTACAGCGTTTTTTGCCAAGAACTGTAACCGGACGCATCTTAGCGACGGACTGTCCCTCGAATGCGGCGGGACGAACGCGAACTCGGCGTGCTGATGGTGCTCGCGCAGCAAGGCGATGCCGTGTCCTACCGCCTGCTGCTCGAGCGTGCCCGCGCGTGGCTGACGCGTTACTACCGGGCGCGCCTGCCGGCAGCGGCGGCGGAGGATGCGGTGCAGGACGCGCTCGTTGCGATCCATAACAAGCGCGCGACGTATGACGGGCTGCGGCCGTTCGGACCGTGGATGGGCGCGATCGCCCGGTTCCTGTGGATCGATCGCCTGCGCCGCATGGAACGGCGCGCGGAGGGAGCAGCGCCCGGCGAGGACAGCGGGTTCGAGCCGCGCCCGGCGCTCGACGACGCCGCCGACATTGCGCGGCTGCTGGCGCAACTCAAACCCGCACAAGCCGACGCGATCCGGCTCGTCAAGCTTCAGGGCTATTCGATCGAGGAGGCGGCGGGGATGACGGGACAGAGCGCGCCGCTTATCAAGGTCAACGTGCACCGCGGTCTCGCGCGATTGATGCGCCTCGTGCAATCTGGACGATCATGAGAACCGATACCCTGATCGACGCGCTCGTGGTCGATGCGAGTGGCCGCATGCAGCCGCGCGGATGGCTTGTAGGGCTACCGTTCGCCGTGGTTGCGCTCGAAGCGGCTGCCCTTGTCGTGACGGGGCAGTTGCGGCCCGATCTGTGGGCGGGCACGCCCTCGGCGGTGGTTGGGTGGCGGATCGCGGCGACTGCACTGGTTGCCGTGGTGGCCGGGTGGCTGGCGCTTCGCCTGCGCAGCCCGGTGCGTACCCCGCGCGACTGGCCGATATTGCTCGCCGCAGTCGCGGTGCTGCTCGCGGGATGGCTGATCGATGCCGCCCACCCCTCATCGCTTCCACTGCTCGCGCGGCTGCGCCCCGCGAAGGGTTTGCACTGCATTGCGGTCGTCACTGCGGGCGCGTTTCCGGTGATGGCTGCTTTCGTTCTGCTGCTACGCCGTGGTGCCACCGTGCGCCCCCGCGCGGCGGCAACTGCGGCGGGAATGGCATCGGCGGCGTCCGGCGCGCTCGTCTGGGCGCTTGCGTGCCCGATCGACGATCCGCTCTACGTCGTACTTTGGTATGCGCTCGCGTCTGCGCTGATCGTGGTGGCGTCGCGCGCGTGGCTGACCGAGGTGGTCAAGCTACGCCCGCGCTGCCCAGTGCGCGAAGGCATGCGGCGGCGCTTGCGCGAAGGCTGGCCCTGGAGGTGAGACCGGTGCTGTCATTGCCTTCGTAGACGAGTCCATCCCGGCGCGGGGGAGTGCCGCCTTTTCAGAAACGGAGCGCCACCCTTGCCCTCCCTCCTGCCACCCCCCTAAGCCCACCGCATGACCCAACTCGTCCTCATCCGCCACGGCCAGTCCGCCTGGAACCTCGAGAACCGCTTTACTGGCTGGTGGGACGTGCCCGTCACCCCCGCCGGCGCGCAGGAGGCGCGCGCGGCGGGCAAGCTGCTTGCCGCGCGCGGCTTCGAGTTCGATGTCGTCTTCACCAGCCTGCTGACGCGCGCGATCCAGACGCTGAACATCGTGCTCGGCGAGCTCGCCACCGAATGGCTGCCTGTCAGCAAGGACTGGCGGCTGAACGAGCGCCACTATGGCGGGCTGACCGGGCTCAACAAGGCCGAGACCGCCGCGCGGCACGGCGACGAGCAGGTGCACATCTGGCGGCGCAGCTTCGATATCCCGCCGCCCCCCGCCGAACCCGGCGGCGAGTACGACGTTGCCGCCGACCGCCGCTACGCCGGGATCGCGGTGCCGAACACCGAATCGCTTAAGGACACGATCGCGCGCGTGCTCCCCTACTGGGAAACCGCGATCCTGCCCGAACTGTGCGCGGGCAGGCGCGTGCTGATCGTCGCGCACGGGAATTCGCTGCGCGCGCTGGTCAAACATCTGTCGGCTATTTCGGACGCGGACATCGCGGGCCTCGAAATCCCCACCGGTCGCCCGATCGTCTACACGCTGGACGCGGAACAACGCGCCACCGGACGGCGCTATCTGGACGAACCCGCCGCGATGTAGGCCACTCAAGCGCATGATCT
>JBBSFF010000237.1:0-4184 GCA_038238995.1 Sphingomonadales bacterium | reverse complement strand
GAGCGATTGGGCGCTACCCTTGCCGACGTCGCCGAACCCGGCGACGGTCGCGACCTTGCCGGCGAGCATGACGTCGGTGCCGCGACGGATCGCGTCGACCAGCGACTCCTTGCAGCCGTAGAGGTTGTCGAACTTCGACTTGGTCACCGAATCGTTGACGTTGATCGCGGGAAACGGCAACTCGCCCTTCTTGGCGATCGCGTACAGGCGGTGTACGCCGGTGGTGGTCTCCTCGCTGACGCCCTTGATCGTCTTGACGGTCTCGGTCAGGTAGCCCGGGCGCGCGGCGATATACGCCTTCAACGCACGCTGCATCTCGATCTCCTCCTCGTTCTCGGGCTCGGGCATCGTCGCCCCGGCTTCGAGCTTCGCGCCCCACAGCGCGAACATCGTCGCGTCGCCGCCGTCGTCGAGGATCATGTTGCACGCCTCGTCGCCCCAGTCGAAGATGCGCCCGACATAGTCCCAATAATCGGCGAGGCTTTCGCCCTTGATCGCGAACACCGGCACGCCGGTCGCGGCGATCGCGGCGGCGGCATGGTCCTGCGTCGAATAGATGTTGCACGTCGCCCAGCGGACCTCCGCGCCCAGCGCGGTCAGCGTCTCGATCAGCACGGCGGTCTGGATCGTCATGTGGAGCGAGCCGGTAATCCGCGCGCCGGTCAGCGGCTTGGTCGTGCCGAACTCGGTCCGCAGCGCCATCAGCCCGGGCATCTCGGTCTCGGCGATGTCGATCTCGCGACGACCAAAGGCGGCAAGGCCGATGTCGGCGATGACATAGTCGCCGCCGATCGTCGCGTGAGTCGTGTCGTGCTGCGTTGCCATGAACGTGCTCCTGATAAGATCCGCCGCCCCTACCCGCCGGAGGGCTGCAGGGCAAGGCATAAAGATATCCTTATATCCCGATCACTGTTACCCGATGGCCACCCCGTAAGCATTTCGCATGCCTTGCGCACGGCGTTCACATCGTTGTCATCATCGCTGCCTAGGCGGCTTTCGAGCCAGACGCTGTCGCGCTGTGCCGGGAGGAAATATCGGTGACCAGGAGCTTATTCGGCGCGACCCTGCTTGCCGCTGCCAGTCTCGCGGCGACTGCCGCCGCCGCCGTCGAGCCCGCGACGGTCGTGGATTCTGGCGACATCATCGTCACCGCCGAGCGTCGTCCCGAAAACCTGCAGCAGGTTCCGTTGTCGGTCGGCGTCGTTTCCGGTGCGCAATTCCGCGACTTCCAGTCTGGCGGCGGCGACATTCTCGAACTGGCGGGGCGCGTCCCGGGCCTGTACGCCGAAACGACGACCGGGCGCATCTTCCCGCGTTTCTACATTCGCGGCCTTGGCAACATCGACTTCTACCTCGGCGCATCGCAACCGGTCGAAATCATCCATGACGACGTCATCCTCGAACACGTCGTGCTCAAATCGAATCCAGTTTACGATGTTGCCCAAGTCGAGGTTCTGCGCGGGCCGCAGGGCACCCTGTTCGGGCGCAACACCACCGCCGGCATCATCAAGTTCGACTCGATCCGTCCAAGCGACACGCTGTCGGCGCGCGCCAGCGGCTCGTACGGCGAACTCGGCACCGTGACCTTCGACGGCGGTATCGGCGGCGCGATCGTTCCGGGCAAAATCGCGGTTCGCGTTTCGGGCTTCTATCAGCATCGCGACAACTGGATCGCCAACACCTTCACCGGCGTCAGTATCGACGGGACCCAGACCAACAAGCAAGATGCGCTCGGCGGGTTCAACGAGCGCGACCTTCGCGCGCAGATCCTGTTTACTCCGACCGAACGGCTGACGATCCTCGCCGAGGGTCAGGGCCGCTCATACAAAGGCACATCCACCGTGTTTCACCGGCAGGCATTGCTGCGCGGTTCGAATGATGCCACCGCGACGCCGCGCGATGCCGTCGCGCTCGACGAGGGCGTCGGCAACCCGCAGGCGTATGAAACCTACGGCAGCTTCCTCAATACGAAATATAACCTCGGCCCGGTCACGCTGACGTCGATCACCGCGTACGAGACGCTGTCGGGATACAGCCGCGGCGATACCGATGGCGGCGCGGCAGCGCTGTTCCCGGTCGGTGGCGTCCCCAACGGATTCGGCCAAAGCCAAGGCAAGGTCGACCGCCTCGACCAGGTCAGCGAAGAACTCCGCCTGTCGTCAAACGGCGATACCCGCTTCAAGTATCAGGTTGGCTTCTTCTACTTCGAAAATCGTGACGTTACCGAGTTTGACCAGCGCGCGTTCCTCATCAAGACCAACCCGAACAATTTCGTCCTGCTCCACGACGACAATACCAGCTTCGCGCTGTTCGGTCAGGCGAGCTACAAGTTGACCGACAAGCTTACCATCACCGCCGGCGCGCGCGTGACCAACGACACCAAGCGCACCGTGCTGTTCAAGACCGCGAACACGGTAACGAATGTCGTCACCTACACCGGGCGCCGGAACGTTCGTTTGCCCGATACGCAGGCGTCGGGTGACATCAGTGCGCTGTATGAAGTCAGTCCCGATTTGAACGTCTATGCCCGCGTCGCACGGGGCTTTCGCGGCCCAACGATTCAGGGCCGCTCGGCGGTGTTCAATTCCGACTTCACGACCGCGAATTCGGAGACGATCCTGAGCTATGAAGGCGGTTTCAAGGCGCAGGCGTTCGACCGCGTGCTCCGCCTCAATGTCAGCGCGTTTGCCTACACCGTCGACAATATTCAGTTGAACGGCAACGACTCGAACGGAAACGGCGTCCTGTTCAACGCCGATCACGCCAATGCCTATGGCCTTGAGGCCGAAACCGAGCTGCACCCAAGCGAGCATTTCCAGCTCGGCGTCGGGCTCAGCCTGCTCCATACCGCGATCAAGGACAGCCGCGTCTATGCACAGGTCTGCGCGCTCAACGGCATCGTCACCTGCACGGTGCTGAACCCGACGATCAAGGTCGGGGCGAACACCTTCGCGCAAATCAACGGCAACCCGCTGCCCGACGCACCGGAATATAATGTCAACTTCAATGCACGATACGGCGTGCCCGTCGGGCGCGATGGCGAGGTGTTCGTCGCTGGCGACGTCAACGTGCAGGGCTATACCAACCTCGTCCTGTACAAGACGCAGGAATTTAATTCGAACGGCAATTACGAGGCTGGCCTCAAGTTTGGCTACGCGACGCCACGCTACGAGCTCGCGGTGTTCGCGCGCAACGTCACCGACCAGAAGAACCTCAAGGGTGTGATCGAGAATTACAACGCGGCGGTTTTCAACGAGCCCCGGATCGTCGGCGGGTCGTTTCGCTTCAATCTGAACTAGGCGCGACCCGCTCGGCGCGGCTAAGGGAGGCGGGATGATCAGCGCGCCCGACCTCGACGCCGAACAGCTTGCCGCGCAGGCGTGGTTTCAGTCGCTTCGCGACCAGCTTTGCGCCGCGTTCGAAACGCTGGAGGACGAGGGCACCGGCCCCCTCCCCCCAGGGCGGTTCGAGCAGACCGCATGGGACCGGCCCGATGCGTCGGGGGCGCCCGGCGGCGGCGGCGTGATGTCGGTGATGAAGGGCCGGGTGTTCGAGAAGGTCGGGGTCAACACCTCGACGGTGTTCGGCGCGTTCGCCCCCGAATTCGCCAAGTCTATCAACGGTGCCGAGGGCGACCCGCGCTTCTTCGCCACCGGCATCAGCCTCGTCGCGCACATGGCGAACCCGCACGTCCCCGCCGTCCACATGAACACGCGCTTCCTCGTCACGACCAAACGCTGGTTCGGCGGCGGGGCCGATCTCAACCCGGCGTTGCCGGTCGCCGCCGACACCGCCGACTTCAAGGCGGCGTTCAAGCGCACGTGTGATGCGCACGGCGGCGACTATTACGCACGCTTCGACAGATGGTGCGACGAGTATTTCTTCGTGCCGCACCGGAACCGGGGTCGCGGTGTCGGCGGCATTTTCTACGACCATCTCGAAGGCGATTTCGCGGCGAACTTCGCGTTTACGCAGGATGTCGGGCGGACGCTGCTGGAAACGTTCCCGATGATCGTCCGGCGCCACCTGCACGCGCCGTTCACCGAGGCCGAGCGGATCGCGCAATTGCGCTATCGCGGGCTCTACGCCGAATTCAACCTCGTCTACGACCGGGGGACGACCTTCGGCCTCAAGACCGGCGGCAACGTCGACGCGATCCTGATGAGCCTGCCGCCGCTGGCGCG
>JBBSFF010000236.1:0-4197 GCA_038238995.1 Sphingomonadales bacterium | reverse complement strand
TCGGCGACCGGGTCTGCGCGCTCGTCGCGGGCGGGGGCTACGCCGAATACTGCGTCGCCCCGGCGGGACAGTGCCTGCCCATCCCCGACGGCCTCGACTATATCGCCGCCGCCGGGCTGCCCGAGACGTATTTCACCGTCTGGTCGAACCTGTTCGAGCGCGGTGCGGCGAAGGCGGGCGAGACGGTCCTGATCCACGGCGGCACGAGCGGCATCGGCACGACCGCGATCCTGCTGGCGAAGGCGCGCGGATTGAGCGTTATCATCACCGCCGGAAGCGCGGAAAAATGCGCCGCCGCGCGGGGCCTCGGGGCCGACCACGCGATCGATTACAAGGCGGGGGATTTCGTCGACAAGGTCGCGGGCATCACCGGCGGCAAGGGGGTCGACGTCGTCCTCGACATGGTCGGCGGCGATTACATCCCGCGCAACCTGATGTGCCTCGCCGACGACGGCCGCCACGTCTCGATCGCGCTCCAGCGCGGGGCGGTGGCTGAGGTCAATTTCGGCTTGGTCATGCGTCGCCGGTTGACGCTCTCGGGCTCGATGCTGCGGCCGAGGTCGGTCGCGTTCAAGGCGGCGATCGCCGCGGCGCTGGAGCGAGAAGTCTGGCCGCTGTTCGCCAGCGGCAAACTGCGCGCGGTCAGCGACAAGACCTTCGCGCTGGCGGATGCGTCGGATGCGCACCGGCGGATGGAGGCGGGGGATCATGTGGGGAAGATCGTGTTGGCGGTGGTATAGGAAGCATACGCTTCGGATGTTATAAAGCGGCGCGCTCCGGAGTTGTCTCTATGGCGATAGTTTTCCCAAACGAATCGATCGAATACCGCACGGCGCGCGATCGGCTTATTGCCGATGAAATGTCGCTACGACGTCAGATGGAGGCGGTGGCCGTGGCGCGGCGTGCGCTCCCGCCGGGCGGCCCAGTCCTCGAAGATTATCTGTTCGAGACGATCGGGGCAGGTGGGACGGTCGTTTCCGTGCGGCTGTCGGAACTGTTCGGTGATCACGACGCGATCCTCATGGACCAGATTATGTTTCCGCGCTGGTCGACCGATGATCGGGCGGCGGCGGCTTCGGGCGAAACCGCCAAGCTGACGATCAAGGACCAGCCTTGCCCGTCGTGTACGGCATTGGTCGATCAGCTCAATGCCGCTGCGCCACATTTCGAGGCGGCGGGCGGGCGATTTTATGTCGTCGCGAAGACCGCGATCGCTAACCTGGCGGCGCTGGCGCGGGATCGCGGCTGGTCGCACCTGCGATTGCTATCGGCAGCTGGCACAAGTTTCAAGCGCGACTATAAGTCGGAGAATGAAGACGGGGAGCAGCTGCCGGTCACCACGGTTTTCAAGCGCGACCCCGACGGCACAATCAGGCACTTCTGGACGTCAGAATTGATTTTCCGTGACGGCGATCCCGGCCAAGACCCGCGTGCGCAAGGCACGATCGAACCATTTTGGAATATGATCGATCTGATGCCGTATGGCCGCGGCGACTTTCGGGAACAATTACAGTATTCGTGCTGTAACCAACCCCGACGCTGAAGTGCCGTCATCGCTCAGGTCACCGCCCGCCGCACCGCGAACCGCGCCTCGCGCCACTCCCCGCTCGTCAGCACGCGCGACAGATATTCGACCGCGTCCCACACGTCGGCGTACCGCACATACAACGCCGGAAACCCCAGCCGCAGCACGTCGGGGGGGCGGAAGTCGCCGATGACGTTGCGCGCGATCAGCGCCTGGGCGATCTCGTAGGCGTGGGGGTGGCTCAGGCTGACCTGCGCGCCGCGGGCGTCGCGCGGGCAGGCGATGGTCATTTCGGGGCAGCGCTGCGCGACGAGATCGAGCATCAGGTCGCCGAGTGCGCGCGACTTCGCCGCCGCCGTCGCCATGTCGATCCCGTCGAAGGTCGCGACGCCCGCGCCGAGCGCCGCCAGTCCGAGCATCCCCGGCGTGCCCGACTGCATCTGGGCGATCCCGGGGTCGGGGCGGTAGTCGCCCTCGAACGCGAACGGCGCGGCGTGGCCGAACCAGCCGGTCAGCGGCTGGCGCAGGTCGGCATGATGCGCCCGCGCGACGTAGACGAACGCCGGCGCGCCCGGGCCGCCGTTCAGGAACTTGTACCCGCACCCGACCGCCATGTCGGCGCGGGCCGCGTCGAGGTCGACGACGATCGCGCCGACGCTGTGGCTCAGGTCCCAGCACGCGAGCGCGCCGACGCCGTGCGCCGCCGCGGTCAGTGCAGCCATGTCGTGGACCGCGCCGGTGCGGTAGTGCGTCTGCGTCAGGAGCAGCAACGCGACGCCGTCGTCGAGCGCGGCGGCGAGCCCCTCGCGCGGCACGACGCGCAGCTCGACGCCGGTCAGCGCGGCGAGGCCCTGCAGGACATAGACGTCGGTCGGGAAATTGCCCGCCTCGGTGACGATTACCCGCCGGCCGGGGCGGAGCGCGAGCGCCGCGGCGGCGAGCTTGAAGATGTCGACCGACACCGAGTCGGTGACGATCACCTCGTCGCCCGCCGCGCCGATCAGCCGCGCGATCTTCGCGCCGATCTTCGCGGGCGCGTCGATCCATCCAGCATCATTCCAGCTGCGGATCAGCCCCTCGCCCCATTCGCGCGTGATCGTGTCGGCGACGCGCGCCGCGGTCCGCCGGGGTAGCGCGCCGAGCGAATTGCCGTCGAGGTAGATCACCCCGTCGGGCAGGCTGAACCGGGCGCGGGCGAACGCCAGCCCGTCGGCGGCGTCGAGCGCGGTGCAATCTTCGCGGGAAATCATCGTTTCGGGGTCGTCCTTGGGTTGATCGGGGGGCATATCCCGCTTACATCGAACTGTCACAGCCGTCCCGGAAGGGGCGGCTCTTTCTTTATCCAAACGCAAGGTTCCAGCCGATGAGCGCTCCGACAACCCCCCTGATGGCGCACGCCACCGCCGCGTGGCTGGTCGACAATACCGCGCTGACGTTCGAACAGATCGCGATCTTCTGCGGGCTCCACATCCTCGAAATCCAGGCGATCGCCGACGACACCGCCGCGACCAAGCTGACCGGGCGCGACCCGATCCGCTCGGGCGAGCTGACCCAGGCCGAGATCGACCGCGTCGCCGCCGACCCCAACGCGCGGTTGGTGCTCGAGAAGCAGCCCGAACAGGAGCGCCGGACGAAGGGGCCGCGCTACACCCCGGTCAGCATGCGGCAGGACAAGCCCGACGGCATCGCGTGGATCGTCCGCAACCACCCCGAAGTCACCGACAACCAGATCAGCCGCCTGATCGGCACGACCAAGACGACGATCGCCGCGATCCGCGACAAGTCGCACTGGAACATCGCCAACATCACGCCGAAGGATCCGGTCACGCTCGGCCTGTGCCCGCAGCGCGAACTCGATGTGCTCGTCCTCGCCGCGGCGAAGAAGGCCGGGGTCGACACCGACATCGACGAAGGCAAGATCGTCGAGGAACGCGCGCAGCTGATCGAACAGCTGCACGCTGAGCGGATCGCCGCCGCGCACATCGCCGAGCATGGTCCGGCCCCCGAAGTCGGCACCGCGCAGCAGCAGGGCGACGCGCTGTTCCGGCGTTGACCCGCGCAAACGCCGCAGGGGCGGGGGAGCGATTTGCTTGACCCCCTCGGTGCGTCCGTTCACAACCGCGACGTGATGGAACCCGTGTCCGACGTTGCCGAGCTGAGTTTCGAGATCGCGCTCGCGCGGCTCGAAAAGATCGTGCACCGGCTCGAAGCGGGCGATGCGACGCTCGAGGAATCAATCGACTTGTACACCGATGGACAGTGTTTGAAGCAGCATTGCGAAGACAAGCTCGCCGGCGCGACCGCGCGGATCGAGGCGATCGTCGTCGGGGCCGACGGCCACGCGACGGGACTGAAACCGTTCGATGCGGGTTGATCGGGCCATGCGGCCGTCGAACAGCCTCAAGCCCGCGCTCGATGCGATCGGGACGGCGATGGACCAGCGCTTCGACCGGCTGCTGCCGGTTCCCGGCGATGGGCGTGACCGACTGTATTTGGGGATGCGCCACGCCGCGATCGGCGGCGGCAAGCGGATGCGCCCATTGCTCGTCGTGGCGGCGTGCGACCTGTTTAACGTCGACCGCGAGCGCGCGCTGCGGGTCGCGCTCGCGATCGAGTGCGTTCACTGCTATTCGCTGATCCACGACGACCTGCCGTGCATGGACGACGACGAC
>JBBSFF010000235.1:0-4206 GCA_038238995.1 Sphingomonadales bacterium | reverse complement strand
CTGACCGCCGACACGGTGATCTACAACCGGACGTCGGGGCAGGTCGAGGCACGCGGCAACGTCGCGACCACCGATCCGCAAGGCAACAAGGCGTACGGCGACCGCATCATCCTGACCGATTCGCTCAAGGACGGGGCGATTGATAATATCCTCCTCGTGCTCGCCGACGGCGGGCGGCTGGCGGCGGTGTCGGGGGTCCGCGTCAACGGTCGCAGCGTCCTCAACCGGGCGGTCTACTCGCCGTGCGCGGTTGAAACCGCCGATGGCTGCCCGAAGACGCCGGTCTGGGCGATCAAGGCGGTCAAGATCAGCCACGATCCCATCAAGCACCGGATTTCGTACCAGAAGGCGCGGGTCGAGATCCTCGGCGTGCCGATCATCTACCTGCCCGCCTTCTCGCACCCCGACGGCAGTTCGGGGCGCGCCTCGGGGGTGCTGCTGCCCGAGTTCGAAATTCGCAACACGCTCGGCTTCGGGGTCGGCGTGCCGTATCACGTCGCGCTTGGTCCCGATCGCGACCTGACGATCAAACCGTGGCTGTTTACCGGGGCCAGGCCGGCGCTCGACGTGCGCGGACGCCAGTTGTTCGCCGCCGGCCCGGTCCAGTTTCGCGCTTATCTCACCCGGGGCGACGTCATCGACTTCGCCCCTGACGGCGTCACGCAAGTCGACAAGGGCCAGCGCTGGCGCGGCTATTTCGAGGCCAACGGGCGGCTCCGGCTGAGCGACGAATGGCGCGCGACGTTCTCGACGCGGTTGTCGAGCGACGATACCTTCAACCGGCGGTACAACATCGATTACGATGACTCGCTGCGCAGCACGGTCGACTTCGAACGCTTCCGGTCGACTTCATATCTGTCGATCGCGGGCTGGGGCTTCCAGAACCTGCGCGCGAACAAGGGCCCCGATACGACGCCGATCGTCCTGCCGCTGATCGATTATGATTGGCGTCCCGAGCAGAAAATCCTCGGCGGCCAGTTCGATATCGCGGCGAACAGCATGAACCTCGTCCGCATCGACGGCCAGGGTGTCCAGCGCGCGCTCGCCTCGGCAAAGTGGACGCGCAGCCTGCTGACCGGATTCGGCGTCCGCGTCACCGGCACCGGCTTCGTTCGCGGCGATCTGTACAATACCGAAAACCCGCAGGCCGCGACGCTGCCGTCGTATCGCGGGCTGTCGGGCTTCCACGCGCGCGGCATCGCGCTCGCCGCGGTTGACGCCGAATGGCCGGTGGCCGGGCCGGTGCTCGGCGGCACCCAGACGATCACGCCGCGGGTGCAGGTGATCGGCGCACCGCTCCACCTCAACCGGGGCTATCCGAACGAGGATTCGCGCTCGCTCGACCTCGAGGACGTCAGCCTGTTCGAACTGAGCCGCTACAGCGGCTACGACCGTTTCGAAAGCGGCAGCCGGGTCACCTACGGGGTGCAATATGGCTTCACCCGTCCGCGGCTCGCGGTCACGACCGAAGTCGGCGAAAGCCTGCGGCTCGATGGGACCGGCAACGGCACGTTTCTTCAGGGGACCGGTCTGTCGGGGCGATTTTCTGACATCGTCGGTCGGACGACGGTGGCGTACGGCAGCGTGTTTTCATTGACCCACCGGTTCCGCATCGACAGTCACGACGGCGTGTTCCGGCGCAACGAGATCGATGTTACCGCCGGCAGCGCGCAGACTTACCTCACCGTCGGCTACACCAACGTCAACCGCAACATCACGCTCGAGGACCTGACCGACCTCGAGGAGGTGCGCGCGGGGGCGCGGGTCGCCTTCTCGCGCTTCTGGTCGGCGTTCGGGTCGGTCATCATCGACCTGACGACGACGGCGCAAGAGCCGACGTCGACGACGAACGGCTTCACCCCCGTCCGCCACCGGATCGGCATCCAGTACGAAGACAGTTGTTTCCGCCTCGGCCTGACGTGGCGGCGCGATTACATCACCGACCGCGATTTCCGCGCCGGCAACAGCTATATCTTCGCGATCGCGTTCAAGAACCTCGGGCGCTAAGCCGGGGTTAAGCGGGCGCGACGCATCGTCTTTGCGCTCCACCGCCGCAGCGTGTAGAGCGCGACCAAGGTTCGCACGGGCGGCGGGGGCCCGAGGAGACGTTGATGAGATTGCGTGGACTGTCGGCGTTGCTTCTCGCCGGCGCACTGACGGTGACTCCGCTCGGGGCGCAACAGGCCGACAATACGCCCGATGCCGCCTTCGCCCTGCCCGACGCGCAGGCGCTCGCCGACTTCAACCCCAACCTGCGCAAGGCGACGGCGATCGTCAACGGCGACGTCATCACCGACACCGACGTCGAGCAGCGGCTCAACCTCGTCATCGCCGCGAACGGCGGCAAGATCGATGCCGAGGAGAAACAGCGCCTGCGGTTGCAGGTGCTGCGCAATCTGATCGACGAGAAGCTCGAGATCGGCGAAGCGGCGACTGCCGACATCAAGATCACCGAAGCCGACGTCGATCAGGCGTACAACCGCGTCGCGAGCAATTTCAAGCAGTCGCCGACCGCGTTCGCCGAATTCCTGAAGAAGTCGGGGTCGTCGCCGTCGTCGATCCGCGGTCAGATCAAGGGCGAGCTCGCGTGGAGCCGCCTGCTCCGCCGGAAGGTCGAACCGCAGGTCAACGTCGGCGACGACGAGGTGAAGGCGGTCATCGACAAGTTGACCGCGTCGAAGGGTAAGGACGAATATCACGTCGGCGAGATCTTCCTGTCGGCGACGCCCGAGTCCGAAACGCAGGTGATGACCGACGCCGGGCGCATCGTCGGCCAGATTCGCGGCGGCGCGTCGTTCGTCGCCTATGCCCGCCAGTTCTCCGAAGCCTCAACCGCGGGTCTCGGCGGCGACCTCGGGTGGGTCCGCGCCGAACAGCTCAACGACGTCGTCGCGCCGGTGGTGACCAAGCTCACTCCTGGCAATCCGACCGACGGGGTCAGCGACCCGATCCGCGTGCCCGGCGGCGTCGCGATCATGGCGCTGATCGAAAAGCGTCAGGTGCTCGCGGCCAATCCCGACGACGCGATCCTCAGCCTCAAGCAGCTGTCGCTCGCGCTCAAGCCCGGCATCACGCAGCCCGAAGGCGAGGCGATCGTCGCCAAGTTCCGCAGCGCGACGCAGGACATGGGCGGCTGCGGCCGCGCCGAAGCGGTGGCGCGCGACATCGGCGCGGATATCGCGACCAACGATGCGATCGCGATCAAGGATTTGCCGCCGGCGCTGCAGAACCTCATGAAGCAGTTGTCGATCGGCCAGGCAACGCCGCCGTTCGGCTCGGCCGCCGATGGCCTGCGCGTCCTCGTCTTGTGCGGCCGCGACGACAAACCCGCGCTCGCTGCCGAACCGAGCTTTGACGCGGTCTACGCCCAGATGAACGAAGAACGCGTCAACATGCGCGCCCGGCGCTACCTGCGCGACCTGCGCCGCGACGCCATCGTCGACTACCGCTGACCCGGGCCGCCGGGATGACCCGCTGAGATGGCCGTGCCGCTCGCCCCGCTGGCGGTCGCGCTCGGCGACCCGGCCGGGATCGGGCCCGAAATCGTCGCGGCGGCCTGGGCGGCGCGAACCAGCCGCAGCCTTCCGCCCTTCTTCGCGATCGGCGACCTGCGCTCGATCCGCAGCGTCTGGGACGGACCGGTCGTCGTACTCGGTGCGCCTGGCGATGCGGCGGCGATGTTCGCGCATGCGCTGCCGCTCGTGCAGGTCGACGACCCCGGCGAGATTTGCCCCGGCCAGCCGAACCTGCCCGGCGCGCGCTGTGCGCTCGACAGCCTCGAGATCGCGGTCGGGTTGACGCGGACCGGCACCGCATCGGGTATCGTCACCGGCCCGGTATCGAAGGCGCAGCTCTATCAGATCGGCTTTACCTACCCCGGCCAGACCGAATTCATCGCCGAACGCTGCGGCATCGCCGGCGGCAACGTCGTGATGATGCTCGCCGGGCCGACGCTGCGGACGGTCCCGGTGACGATCCACACCGCGTTCGCGCAGGTGCCGCAGGTGTTGACCACCGAGCTGATCGTGTCGCGGGCGCGGGTGACGGCGCGCGGCCTCCAGCGCGACTTCGGCATCGCCGCGCCGCGCCTCGCCTTCGCTGGCCTCAACCCGCATGCGGGCGAAAACGGCACGCTCGGGCGGCAGGAGATCGACGTGATCGTGCCTGCGATCGAGATCCTCCGTGCCGAAGGGATCGACGTCACCG
>JBBSFF010000234.1:0-4211 GCA_038238995.1 Sphingomonadales bacterium | reverse complement strand
AGTTGATTGGAAGCAAGTTTTCCTTAAAGCGCCACGATGAGTCCAACGAACTGTCGCCACGCTATGTTGACATGGATGGACAGAATTTATCCGTGGGAAGTACTGGCACCCGACTACTCATGACGATTTTGGGTCTTTGTATGGATGAGCAGTTTACTGTAATGCTTATCGACGAACCGGAGCTAGGCCTATCCCCTCGTGTGCAAACCGCGTTGGCTGGATTTCTCGTAGACGTCGAACGGCGAAGGAAGTATTTTCCTCACCTCTCCGGCATATTTGTGTCTACACATTCTCACATATTTCTTGATCGGACGAATGTTGGTAATAATTTTATCGTGAAAAAAGACTCACTCGATATTGAGATAAAGCAGATCGAGTCATTTTCTGAATTACATGAATTACAGTTCAATATGTTGGGAAATTCCCTCGAATCATTGTTTCTCCCGTCTGCCATAGTCATCTGTGAGGGTAAGACGGATAAGCCGTACATCGAACGATTGGTGCAGCTCCGACATCCATCCAAGAACATCCTTGTGATAGAAGACCAAGGAGACGTTCAGCGGTCATTTCGCAACTTCTGCAGATCGGTCGGTGATATTTATAAGAGTCCGTTCCGAGATCGAGTTTTCATTGTACTCGATTCTGTTCATAGTGCGGGTACTGTGGAAACACTTAAGAGTCTGGGAGCCAATCCATCTAATATTATTACATGGGATCGAAATGGAATAGAATATATCTATCCAGAAGATATCGTCGCAAGATCGTTTAGTTGTGACAAAGAATCTTTGTCATCCCTGCAGACGTCCGGTGGCAATTTGATGTTAAACGGGATAACACGAAGAAAAGTAGAATTAAGCGAACAAGTTGTTAAGGAACTTGGTCTTCACACGAATCTACCAGAAGAACTTGTCAGCAAGCTGTTACGCCCGCTTGCCGCTGCAATCGGCGAGCCAGAGCCGCCAAATGCCCACATCAAACCGGAATAAATAGCACGCATTCAGGGAGTATCAGGAATGCGACGCATTTCGGCACGTTACCTCTCGATCGCAGACGTTCGTTATTAACTTGGCAAACGACGCTCCAAACAAACCGCTGTCCTACACCCTGGCAAATACGTCAGGCTCGCCCGATGTCCGCGCCCTTACCCCGGTTCAGCCTGCCGCCATCCGCCAAGCCCCGCGTGGGGGGTGCGTTTCACTTCGACGTGGCGTCAACGTCGTCAACTTCGTCAAGCCAGCCTGACACGTCCTACAGCACGCCTCGATCAGGCGAAGAAGTCGAGCAGCGCGGCCAGCGTCTCCTCGGGCCGCTCCTCGGGGAGGAAATGCCCGCAATCGAGGCTGTGGCCGCGGACGTCGGCGGCGTAGTCGCGCCATGTCGCCAGCGGGTCGAGCGCCGCAACCCGCCCGTGTTCGCCCCACAAGGCGAACAGCGGCGCGGCGATCCTGTCGCCGGCGGCGATCGTCGCGGCGTCGTTGGCATAGTCGACCGTCGCCCCGGCGCGGTAGCACTCGCAGGTCGCGTGGATCGCCTCGGGCGTAGCGAAGGCGCGGCGGTATTCGGCGCGGGCTTCGGGTGTGAAGGCGTCCTTGACCCCGGCCCAGTTGCCGAACGCCATGTCGAGCCACGTGTCGACCGCGCCGCCGATCAAATTCTCGGGGATCGGCTGCCGCTGGATCAGGAAGAACCAGTGGAAATAGCCCGTCGCTAGCGCGCGGTCGGTCGCGTCGTAGACCGCCTTGGTCGGCACGATGTCGAGCACCGCGAGGCGGCTCACCGCGGCCCCGTGGTCGAGCGCCATCCGGTACGCGACGCGCGCGCCGCGGTCGTGCCCGGCGACGGCGAAGCGCGCGTGGCCGAGGCTCGCCATCAGCCCGACGAGGTCGGCGGCCATGACGCACTTCGAATAGTTGGCATGATCGGGCAGCCCGGCGGGCTTGCCGCTGTCGCCGTAGCCGCGCAGGTCGGGGGCGACGACGGTGAAGCGCGCGGCCAACCGGTCGGCGATCTTGTGCCACATGACGTGCGTCTGCGGATAGCCGTGGATCAGCAGCAGCGGCGGGCCGGTGCCCGCGATCCAGTACGCGATCCCGACTCCCTCGGAGTCGAAGCGGTGCGCGGCGAAGGTGTCGAACATCGGTGATCCCCCTGCGGGCGAAGAGCCGCCCTGCGCGCTAACGGGCAAACAACTGCCCGATATCCCTGAACGCCTTGAATTCGAGCGCGTTGCCCGCCGGATCGAACAGGAACATCGTCGCCTGCTCGCCCGGCTCGCCGGCGAAGCGGATGTGCGGCGCGATCTCGAACCGGCTCCCCGCCGCGTTCAGCCGGTCGCGCAGCGCCTCCCACGCGCTCCAGTCGAGCACGAGCCCGAAATGCGGCACGGGCACCGCGTCGCCGTCCACAGCGTTGCGATGCAGCGCGGCGCCGGGCGCGAGGTGCGCGACGAGCTGGTGGCCGTGGAAATCGAAGTCGGCCCACGTCGCCGCCGACCGCCCCTCGCCGCAGCCGAGCACACCGCCGTAGAAGGCGCGGGCGGCGGCGAGGTCGTCGACGGGCATCGCAAGGTGAAACAGCGCGGTCATGCGGCGAAGGTCCTTGTGTACAGGTCGTGGACCCCGGCGACGATCGTCCGCGCCTTGCCACCCAAGCGGTCGGGGACGGGGGCGAAGTCGCGCGGGCGTTGCGGCGGCGTCCCGCCCCCCTGCAGCACGATCAGCGCGCTGACCACCTCGAGCAGCCGCGACGTCGCGCGCAGCGATTCGGCGGCGACCGCCAGCCGGTTTTCGGGCCGCAACGCCGCGCGCGCGGCGTCGCCGGGTCCGCCGGGGTCGAAATATGCGCGCGCCTGAGCCGCGAGCGACATCGCCTCGGCGTAGAGTTCGTCGGGAGTGGCCGGGTCCATCTTTCGAGGATGGCACGCTTTCGCGGGGGCTTGAAGTCCCGTGCGCGGTCACCAGATTCCCTGTGTCGCCTCGCCGATCGGGGGGCGGCGCTTCCCGGCCCGTCGGGCGGGAGGATCATTGCTTTATCAAAAGGATGAACCCCATGCGTACCTTCGACATCTCCCCGCTGCTCCGCGCCTCGGTCGGTTACGAGAACCTCAACCGGCTGGTCGACCTCGCCAATCGTGGCGACGCCAGCGACAACGGCTATCCGCCGTACAACATCGAAAAAACCGGCGACGGCAGCTACCGCGTGGCGATGGCGGTCGCGGGCTTCGCGCGCCACGAACTCGACCTGACGGTGCAGGAGAACACGCTGATCGTCACCGGCAACGCCGCCGAGGAAGCGACCGCGCCCGAGCGCCAGTACCTTCACCGCGGCATCGCCAAGCGCGCGTTCGAGCGCCGCTTCCAGCTCGCCGACACGATCAAGGTGACCAACGCGAGCTACGCCGACGGCCTGCTCAACATCGATCTCGTCCGCGAGATCCCCGAGCACAAGAAGCCGCGCAAGGTCGAGATCGGCGATGTCGCCGCGACCGCACCGGCGATCGACGCGCGGGCCGAGCCGACCAAGCTCGCGGCGTAAGCCGACCGGACGGGGCCGGTTCGCCGGCCCCGTCCACCGCTACCCCAGCGCGGTCGCACGGCGAACGATGCTGAACCGCTTGAGTTGCGCTGCTGGCTCGGCCCAGTCGGGGGCGAGTTCGGCGGCGCGGCGGTAGTCGTTGTACGCCGCTCGCGTCGCGCCGACCTCCTCGTTCGCCATCGCGCGCGTGTAATAAGCGCTGGCGCGGTCGGGCGCGATCGTGACGGCGGCGTCGAGGACAACGACGGCGTCGGCGGACCGTCCCGACTCGACGAGCGCGATCCCCTTGTTGACCATCGCCTCGACGAGGTCGGGCACGATGACCAGCGCCGCGTCGAAGTCCGCCACCGCCGCCGCGTATCGCTTGGCGCGTAGCTCGACGACGCCGCGATTGACCAGCGTCGCGCCGCGGTCGCGCGCCGACAGGTGCCGGTCGCGTAGTGCCGACGCGCAGATATCGAGGCCGTCGCGCAGCGGCAGATCAACCACCTGCGCCGCGGCCTGAAAGCAGGCCGGCGCGAATGCGGCCACCGACGCTCCTGCGGGCGCGGCAAGCAAGAACACGACCGCCATCGCTCTACTGATCGACATGCTCGCGACCTCCCAACCGATGTATAACACATCGCGGATCCGGACCGCAGCCGTCACGCAATGATGTCGGGGATCAACCAGTCGTT
>JBBSFF010000233.1:0-4215 GCA_038238995.1 Sphingomonadales bacterium | reverse complement strand
TCCGCGTTGATGCTGATGTAGCCGTGGGTCAGGTCGCACGTCCACACCCGTGCATGGCCGGTGCCGAGATGCAGGTCGACGCCGATCTCGATCTCGGTTCCCGCGAGGTGCCGCGCAACCGGGGCCTCGTCATAGCCGTCGACGACCGCGCCGTTCGCCGCGACGCGGGTCGGGCCGAAGCTGATGTCGAGCCGGTCGCGGTCCGCCGCCTCGCCCGCCTTGCCGACCGCCATGACGACGCGCCCCCAGTTGGCGTCGCCGCCGGCGATCGCGGTCTTGACCAGCGGCGAGTTGGCGATCGACAGCGCGATGACCTTCGCCGCGCGGTCGTCCTCGGCCCCGTCGACGGTGACAGTAACGAACTTGGTCGCGCCTTCGCCGTCGCGGACGACGGCTTGCGCGAGTTGGCGGCAGACGTCGGTGAGCGCGGCGGCGAAGGCGTCGGCTCCGGGGTCGGCTTCGGTCGCGATCCGAGCATTGCCCGCCGCAGCCGTGGCGAAGGCGAGGACGGTGTCCGACGTCGAGGTGTCGCTGTCGACGGTGATCGCGTTGAACGTCGTCGCGGTCGCCACGCTCAGCAGGCGCTGCAGTAGCGGCGCGGCGACGGCGGCGTCGGTGAAGACGAACCCGAGCATCGTCGCCATGTCGGGGGCGATCATCCCCGATCCCTTGACGATGCCGCACACCGTGACGCGTGCTCCGCCGATGAAAGCGGTCGCGGTCGCGCCCTTTGCGAAGGTGTCGGTCGTGCCGATCGCGTGCGTCGCGTCTTCGAAACTCGACGTGCCGAGCGCGGCATAGGCGGCCTCGACCCCCGCCGTCGCCCTGGCGGCGGGGAGCGGCACGCCGATCACCCCGGTCGACGCGACATACACCTCGTGCGGCGCGCATCCGACCAACGCGGCGGCACGGTCGACCTGAGCGCGGCTCGCGTCGCGGCCCGACATCCCGGTGAAGGCGTTCGAATTGCCGGCGTTGACCACCAGCGCGCGGGCGACGCCGTGGGGCAGGCTCGCCCGGGTCCATTCGACCTCGGGCGACGGGCACCGCGACCGCGTCGTCACTCCTGCGACTGTCGTGCCGGGGGTGAAGGCGACGACCGTCACGTCGGCGCGCACCCAAGCCTTGTAGCCCGCGGTCGCAGTGCCGATGCGTACGCCGTCGAGCGGCAGCATCGCGGGGAACGGGCGAGCGAGTGGGGAGGTCGACATCGCCCTGCTTTGCCGCCCAGCAGGGTTCGAGACAAGGTGCCCGATCGGGGGTTTTTCTCGCGCGCCGCGTAAATCGACAATCGGGCCGCCGCCGTCGATCGGCGGCGGAACGACCCGATCGAGCCGACGTTTACTTCGAGTTCGAGTGAGTAAGGAGAGACACGATGAACAAGATTTTGGCAATCGCCCTCGCGGCGGGCGTCACGCTTGCTGCTGCCGGAGCGGCGGATGCGCGCGATGGCTGCGGCGCGGGCTTGTACCGTGGGTCGGCCGGGTACTGCCGCCCGCTGCGAGCCCGCGGCCCGGGGGTCGTCGCCCCCCGGCCCGTGTACGTCGCCCCCCGGCCCGTCATCGTCGGCCCCCGCCTCGCGATCGGCAGCTTCTACCCCGGTCGCGGCTATTGGGACGGTCGGCGCTATTATCAGCACCGCTATCGCTATCACGGCTACTGGCGTTATCGCTAGGCCGTGCGGCTGACCTGACCAGCGACCGCGACGTGGACGACCCGCCGCGGTCGCGTTGCGTTCGGCCACCCCCGCTCCGAATTGACTATGCCCGGCCTGCTCCCTATGTCCCGCCGGTCCCGTTCGAGCGCGCTAGCGCCTGCGGTTTTCGGTTAGGGTTCCCATGTTTGCAGGCATTGCGAAGCGCATCTTCGGCTCGTCGAACGAGCGCTACGTCAAGTCGCTCGGCCCACTCGTCGCGAAGATCAATGCGTTTGAGCCGGGCATCGCGGCGATGTCGGACGACGCGCTCAAGGGGCAGACAGCGGCGTTCCGCGCGCGGCTCGCAGGCGGCGAGACGCTTGACCACGTGCTGCCCGAGGCGTTCGCCACCGTCCGCGAGGCCGCTTCGCGAACGCTCGGCCAGCGCCACTACGACGTCCAGCTGATCGGCGGCGTCGTCCTCCACCGCGGCGAGATCGCCGAAATGCGGACCGGCGAGGGCAAGACGCTCGTCGCGACGCTCGCGGTGTATCTGAACGCGCTCGAAGGCAAGGGCGTCCACGTCGTGACGGTCAACGACTATCTCGCGTCGCGCGACGCCGAATGGATGGGGCGGGTCTACGGCTTCCTCGGCATGTCGGTCGGGGTCATCGTCCCCAACCTCGACGACGCCACCAGGCGCGAGGCGTACGCCGCCGACATCACCTACGGCACCAACAACGAATTCGGCTTCGATTACCTGCGCGACAATATGAAGTATGCGCGCGAGGCGATGGTCCAGCGGCCGTTCAACTTCGCGGTCACCGACGAGGTCGATTCGGTGCTGATCGACGAGGCGCGGACGCCGCTGATCATCTCGGGTCCGACCGACGACAAGTCCGAACTCTACATGCGCGTCGACGCGATGGTGAAGCAGCTCGTCCCCGCCGACGTCGAGATCGACGAAAAGCAGAAGCAGGTCATCCTGACCGAGGACGGCACCGAAAAGGCCGAGCGCGCCTTGGAAGCAGCCGGTTTGCTCGAAGGCGAGAACCTGTACGACTACGAGAACACGCAGGTCGTCCACCACCTCAACCAGGCGCTGCGCGCGAACATGATCTATCGGCGCGACACCGACTATATCGTCCGCGACGGCAAGGTCATCATCATCGACGAATTCACCGGGCGGATGATGGACGGGCGACGCTGGGCGGAGGGGCTGCACCAGGCGGTCGAGGCCAAGGAAGGCGTCGACATCATGCCCGAGAACCAGACGCTCGCGTCGATCACCTTCCAGAATTATTTCCGGCTCTATCCCAAGCTCGGCGGGATGACCGGCACCGCGTCGACCGAGGCGGCGGAATTCTTCGACATCTACAAATTGAACGTCGTCGAAATCCCGACCAACCTGCCGGTCCAGCGCAAGGACGTCGACGACGAATTCTACAAGAACGCCGAGGAGAAGAACAAGGCGATCGTCAAGACGATCCGCGAGGCGAAGGAGCGCGGCCAGCCGATCCTCGTCGGCACGGTGTCGATCGAAAAGAGCGAATTGCTCAGCGATTTCCTCAAGAAGGAAAACGTCGAGCACGTCGTCCTGAACGCGCGCTACCACGAGCAGGAAGCGCAGATCGTCGAGCAGGCGGGCCGCATCGGCGCGGTCACCATCGCGACCAACATGGCCGGGCGCGGCACCGACATCCAGCTCGGCGGCAATTACGAGGCACGCTACACCCGCGAACTCGACGGCGTCGAGGGTGAGGAACGCACCGTCGCGATGGCGCGGATCAAGGCCGAAGTCATGGCCGAACGCGAAGCCGTCCGCCAGGTCGGCGGGCTGTTCGTCCTCGGCACCGAGCGGCACGAGAGCCGCCGGATCGACAACCAGCTGCGCGGGCGGTCGGGGCGGCAGGGCGACCCCGGGCTCAGCCGCTTCTACCTCAGCCTCGACGACGACCTGCTCCGCATCTTCGGCCAGCAGAACATGCTCGCGCGGATGATGAACAATGGGCTCGAGGAGGGTGAGGCGATCATCCACCCGTGGATCTCGAAGGCGATCGAAACCGCGCAGAAGAAGGTCGAGGCGCGGAACTACGACCAGCGCAAGAACGTCGTCCAGTACGACGACGTGATGAACGACCAGCGCAAGGTCTTTTACGACCAGCGCCAGGACATCATGGATTCGGACACCGTCGGCGATGTCGTCGTCGACATGCGCCATGAAGCGGTCAATTTCATCGTCGCCGCCGCCTGCCCCCCGGGCAGCTATCCCGAGCAATGGGATGTCGCGGCACTGTCGGAAGGCGCAGCCGAGACGCTCGGCATCGACGTGCCCGTCGCCGACTGGGTGGCGGAGGAAAAGATCGACCAGGAAATCCTTGTCGACCGGCTGATCGAGGCCGCCGACGCGGCGATGGCGGCGAAGGCGGCCGACCTGCCGCCCGAGACCTGGGTGCAGATCGAGAAGAACTTCCTGCTGCAGGCGCTCGACCACCACTGGAAGGAGCATCTGGCGACGCTGGATGCGCTGCGTCAGGTCATCCACCTGCGCGCCTACGCCCAGAAGACGCCGCTCAACG
>JBBSFF010000232.1:0-4232 GCA_038238995.1 Sphingomonadales bacterium | reverse complement strand
TCGGGCGCGCGGACCTATGTCATCACCTTCGACGATATCAGCGCGCAGCTTGCCGACCAGCGTCAGGCAGCATGGGCCGACGTCGCCCGGCGGATCGCGCACGAGATCAAGAATCCGCTGACACCGATCCAGCTGTCGGCCGAGCGGCTTCAGCGCAAATATGCCCGGCAGATCGTCGACGATCCGGAGACTTTCGCCAACCTGACCGGCACGATCGTCCGCCAAGTCGGCGATCTGCGACGGATGGTCGACGAATTCTCGACGTTCGCGCGAATGCCGAAGCCGGTGTTCAAGCCCGAGCCGCTCGTCGAGATCGCGCGCGAGGCGGTGTTCATGCAAGAGGTCGCCAACCCTGCGATCGATTTCGCGCTCGAGATCCCCGACGCGGTTCCACTGCTCGTCTGCGATCGGCGGCAGATCGCGCAGGCGCTGACCAACCTGCTGAAGAACGCGACCGAAGCGGTCGCCGCGCGGACCGAGCGCGACGCAGCGAGCGACGGGCGGATCGTGCTGGCGATCGAGGTCGATGCCGCCAAACTCGTTCTCCGCGTGACCGATAACGGCATCGGCCTTCCGACCGATCAACGCGACCGGCTGACCGAGCCGTACGTCACGACCCGGGCGCGGGGGACCGGGCTCGGCCTCGCGATCGTCAAGAAGATCGTCGAGGAGCACGAAGGGGTGCTCGAACTCGGCGATGCGCCGGGCGGCGGAACCGTCGCGCGACTATGTTTTGACCTCAGCGCGCTCGCCGAACAAGGCGACCCCTTCGTCGACTCCGGCGATGCGCTCCCCGCGCGTCGGCAATTGGGTTAGGATCGGCATGGCGCTTGAAATTCTTGTCGTCGACGACGAAGCCGATATCCGCGAACTCGTCGCCGCGATCCTCGCCGACGAAGGCTATGCCACGCGGACCGCCAAGGACAGCGATACGACGCTCGCCGCCTTGGCCGAACGGCGCCCGTCGTTGCTGGTCCTCGACATCTGGCTGCAGGGGTCGCGGCTCGACGGGCTCGAACTGCTCGAGGAGGTCAAGCGCCGCGATCCGACGCTGCCGGTGATCGTCATTTCGGGACACGGCAACATCGAGACCGCCGTCACCGCGATCAAGCGCGGCGCGTACGACTTCATTGAAAAACCGTTTCAGGCAGACCAGCTGCTGCTCGTCGTCCAGCGCGCGACCGAGACCGAGCGCCTCAAGCGCGAGAACGAGGAATTGCGCGAGCGCGCGGGGTTCGACACCGAACTGACCGGCTCGTCGGCGGTGATCAACGCCGTCCGCGCGACGATCAAGCGCGTCGCCGCGACCGGCAGCCGGGTGCTCATCACCGGCGCGGCGGGGTCGGGCAAGGAGATCGCGGCGCGGCTGCTCCACCAATGGTCGCCGCGCGCAACCTCGCCATTCGTCGTTGTCAGCGCGGCGCGAATGGACCCCGAGCGCGTCGAGGAGGAACTGTTCGGGCGCGAAGACGGCGGCCACCTCGCGCGGACCGGGCTGTTCGAGCAGGCGCACGGCGGCACCTTGTTCCTCGACGAGGTCGCCGACATGCCGGTCCCGACCCAGGCGAAGATCCTGCGCGTCCTGACCGAGCAGACCTTTCAGCGGATCGGCGGTTCGCGCTGGGTCAAGGTCGACGTTCGCGTCATCAGCGCGACGTCGCGCGACCTGCCCGCCGAGATCGAGGCGGGGCGGTTTCGCGAGGACCTGTATTACCGCCTCAACGTCGTCCCCGTTCGCTTGCCGACGCTCGCCGAGCGCCGCGAGGACGTCGGCGAGCTCGTCGCCTATTTCCTCGCACGCTATTCTGCCGAGCGGCGGGTGACGACACCGGTCCTCAGCGACGATGCGGTCGCCGCGCTCCAGACGTACGATTGGCCGGGCAACGTCCGCCAGTTGCGAAACGTCGTCGAACGGACGCTGATCCTCGCGCCGCCCGAGCGCGTCGGGCGGATCGACGTCGACATGCTCCCCGCCGAGGTGACGACCGAGCCCGCCAAGCTGTTGCCGAACCAGGCGGTCAAGTCGATCATGGGAACGCCGCTCAGGGAGGCGCGCGAGGCGTTCGAGCGCGAGTATCTCCGCGCCCAGATCCGCCGCTTCTCGGGCAATATCTCGCGGACCGCGGCGTTCATCGGTATGGAACGCTCGGCCCTCCACCGCAAGCTCAAGGCGCTGGGCTTGAGCGAAGGGATGCGCGAGGAGGACGGGGAGGAAGCCGCGGTCTGAACTTCGCGGCTTGAGCTGTGCCGCCGCTCGCCTTACATTGTGTGCTTCCGGTGGGTTTGCCGTCGGGGGAGCGGGGCCGGCGATCAACGGCGGCGTCGCGCAGACCACGGTTTGCCAATAACAAGAAAGGCGTATCCCATGGCCGAAAAGCCGAGCAGCCTCCAAGACGTGTTCCTCAACACCGTCCGCAAGACCAAGACCCCGGTGACGATGTTCCTCGTGAACGGCGTCAAGCTTCAGGGCAACATCACCTGGTTCGACAACTTCAGCGTATTGCTGCGCCGCGACGGCAGTTCGCAGCTGGTCTACAAACACGCGATCTCGACCGTCATGCCTTCCGGGCCGATCCAGCTGTTCGACGCCGAGAAGGTCGACGACGACGCCGTTGAGTAGCCTCGCCGACGGCGACGTGACCGATCCGCTGACACGGGTGCGTGGGCAGTCGACGCAGGCGCAGCCCGGGTTCGACGCGCAACGCGGCATCCGCTTCGGCGCGAACACGCTCGTCGTCATGCCCGAACGCGACGGAGCGGGCGGCAAGCGCGACGCATCTGCGCCCCGGCGCGACGGCACCGCCACTCGCGACGCCGATGCGCGGCTCGACGAAGCGGTCGGGCTCGCGGCGGCGATCAACCTCAACGTCGTCCACCGCGAGGTGATCCGCATCCGCAAGGCGGCGGCGTCGACACTGTTCGGCAAGGGGCAGATCGAGCGGCTGCACGCGACCGTCGCGGCGCATGACATTTCCATCGTCGTCGTCGACGGCGCGCTGTCGCCAATCCAGCAGCGCAACCTCGAAAAATCGCTCGAGGCCAAGGTCATCGACCGCACCGGGCTGATCCTCGAAATCTTCGGCGAGCGAGCGACGACGCGCGAGGGCTCGCTCCAGGTCGAGGTCGCGCACCTCGATTATCAGGCAAGCCGGCTGGTCCGGTCGTGGACCCATCTCGAACGCCAGCGCGGCGGCGTCGGCTTCCTCGGCGGCCCCGGCGAATCGCAGATCGAAAGCGACCGGCGGCAGATCCGCGACAAGATCGCCAAGCTCAAGAAGGAGTTGGATGAGGTCAAGCGCACCCGCGCGCTCCACCGTGACCGCCGCCAGAAGGCCCCGTACCCGGTCGTCGCGCTCGTCGGCTACACCAACGCGGGCAAGTCGACGCTGTTCAACCGGCTGACGGGCGCGAGCGTGATGGCGGAAAACCTGCTGTTCGCGACGCTCGACCCGACGATGCGCGCGATCGAACTGCCGGGCGTCGACAAGGTCATCCTGTCCGACACCGTCGGGTTCATCAGCGCGCTGCCGACGCAGTTGGTCGCGGCGTTCCGCGCGACGCTCGAGGAGGTGATCGAGGCCGACCTGATCGTCCACGTCCGCGACGTTGCCCACCCCGACAGCGCCGCGCAGGCGGCTGACGTCGCCGACGTGCTGCGCGGATTGGGCGTGATCGACGGCGAAACCCGCGTGCCGATCATCACCGCGCTCAACAAGCTCGACCTGCTCGATCCAGAGGCCCGCACCGGGCTGCTGGCGAACCTGCCCGAGGACGCGATAGCGATCTCGGCGGTGAGCGGGGAGGGGGTCGACGCGCTGCGGACATTCGTCGCCGAAATGCTCCAACGGTCGAGCCGCATCGCCGACTTCGTCCTCGCCCCCGGCGACGGCCGGCGGGCGGCGTGGCTGTACGCCCATGGCGAAGTGATCGACCGCATCGACGCCGACGATGGCGGCGTGACGCTGCGCGCGCGGCTGACACCCGAGATGACGGCGCGGTTTGCGGTGATTTAAAGGAACGGCGCGCGCGACCGGGGGACAAATTACCACATTGCGTTGTCATGTGAGGCGATGGCGCGCCGCCCCCGAGGTCGCGTTTCGGTCCGACAGTGTGTCAACTTCGTCAACTTCCAGACCGAAATCACCGATCCAGTTCAATCTCCGCCGTCTTCGCCGCATTCCACAGCGCCTCCTTCGCTGGGAGGTCGAGCGCGGGGAAGGCATCGCCCGCCG
>JBBSFF010000231.1:0-4250 GCA_038238995.1 Sphingomonadales bacterium | reverse complement strand
GCCATCACCACGATGAGGCGCCGCCCGTTCTGCTCGGCCGACCCGGTAAAGCCATAGCCCGCCTCGTCGGTATGCCCGGTCTTGAGCCCGTCCGCCCCGGTGACGCGCCCGAGCAACGGGTTGCGGTTCGCCTGGGTGATGTCGTCGCCCTTGCCGAGCGTCTTGCCCCAGGTGAACGCGGCGTCGCTGTAGAAGCGCTTGTAGAGCGCGGGGAAGTCCTTGATCGTCCGTTCGGCGATGATCGCGAGGTCGCGCGGGGTGACCATCTCGTTCGGGTCGGGCCAGCCGTTGGTGTTGGCGAAGTGTGACCCCTTGAGCCCCATTTTCGCCGCGGCTCGGTTCATCAGCGCGACATACTGCTCCTCGGTTCCGCCGAGCCCCTCGCCGAGCGTAACGCAGGCGTCGTTGCCCGAAAGCGTGATAATGCCGTGAAGCAGGTTCTCGACGCTCACCTGCTCGTTGACCGACAGGAACATCGTCGATCCCTGCGAATGCCATTTGGTCCACGTCTCGGGGCGGACGGTGACCTTCTGGTCGAGCTTCGCCTCGCCGCGGGTGAGCATGTCGAAGGCGACGTAGACCGTCATCATCTTGCCCATCGACGCCGGCGGCATCGGCGTGTCGGCCCCCTTTTCGAGCAGGACCATGCCGTTCGACAGGTCCTTCATGTACGCAAACGGGGCGGGGGTATCGAAGGCGGGCATGACCGGCGCGGCGGCGGTGCTCGCGGTGGCGGTAAGAAGCAAGGCGAGGATCAGGGGACGCATGAGGCGAGCAAACTCCGGTGGTCAGGCGCCGGGGACGGCGACGATGGTGCGCGCGTCGGTGTAGCCCGCCGCCTGCACCTGCGCCAGTATCGGCATCGCGGCGTCGCGGCTGACGAACGGGCCGAGGCGGACCCGCCACAGCCCGCCGGGCGAGCGCTCGATGATCGTCGGGGCGAAGGTCTGGAGGTAGCCGCGCAGCCATTCGGCGCGACCCTGGTCGGACACTGCAGCGATCTGGACGAAGAACGTGCCCGGGGGCGCGGCGGGGAGGACGACCGGAACCGGTGGTGGCGCGACGACGGCGACCGGGGGTGCCGGGGGCGGCTGCAGCGACGCGACGAGCGTCGCATCGGGGAACACCCGCCGGACGCGGACGCGCGCGGTGCCGGGGCGGTCGACGCCGAGCAGCTGCGCGCTGCGCTTTGACAGGTCGATTATCCGCCCGTCGACGAACGGGCCGCGGTCGTTGACCCGGACCACCAGCGTTCGCCCGTTGTCGAGGTTAGCGACCTCGACATAGCACGGCAGCGGCAGCGTCTTGTGCGCCGCCGAGATCGCATCCTGATCGTAGCGCTCGCCGCTTGCGGTGGCGAGCGCGTGGAAGCCGGGGCCATACCACGACGCGATGCCGGTGACGTCGTAGCCGCGATCGTCCGACGGCGTGTACCAATGGCCGAGCACCCTATACGGCTGGCCGATCTTGACCCGGCTATCGGGGATTGACGGCGCGGGGCGCGACGCGACGGCACGCGGCGGGGGCGGCCGCTGCGTCGCGCATCCCGCGACCGCCACCGCAAGCACGAGCGCGCTACCGCAGCGCATCGCCGAGCAATCCGACCGACAGCGCGTAGAAGTTCGAGCAGTTGTACGCGAGCAGAATGCGGTAGTTGCCGAAGGTCAGGAATGCCCGCCCCCCGGCCCGTCGGGTTCGACCAGCGTCGCGAGCGTATCGTCGCCCGGCCAGCCGACCGCGCTGACGAAGCCGAGTTGCCTCCATTCGGACACCGGAATCCAGCGGCTATGCTTCTCGTAGACCCGCGTGCAGCTCGTCGGTAGCACGAGGTTGCGGACCCGCCCCCGGTCGAACCCGGCAGGGACGATGACCGGCAGGCCCCACCCCTGCCCGCGCCGCCAGCCGGTGTCGTGGAGGTAGGTCGCGATCGACAGCGCGACGTCGGCGCGCGACTCCCAGATGTCGGCGCGGCCGTCGTGGTCGGCGTCGCGGGCGAATTTGAGGTACGACGACGGCAGGAACTGCGGCTGGCCCATCGCCCCCGCCCACGACCCCGTCAGCCGGTCGCGCCCGATCAGCCCGCGCTCGACGATGGCGACGGTCGCCTCGAGTTCGTGGGTGAACAGGTCGCGCCGCCGCCCGTCGAAGGCAAGCGTCGCGAGGCTGCGCGGCACGTCGAAGCCGCCGGTGACCGCGCCGTAGCTGCTCTCCATCCCCCAGATGCCGAGGACGATGCTCGCGGGCACGCCGGTCGCCGCTTCGTTCGCCGCGAGTTCGACCGACATCGCCGCGGCGGTCGCGCGACCACGCCCGATGCGGACCGGCTCGACGCGCTTGTCGATATAGTCGGAGAACAGCGCAACGCGCCCGCTGTCGTCGGGCTGGGCACGGTCGAGCTCGACGACGCGCGGCGAGTAGCGCAAGCCGCTGAGGACGCTGTCGAGCGCAGCGGGCGACACGCCTTTGGCGATCTGTGCGGCGCGGAACCCGGCGAGCCAGCCCGCGAACGATGTTGCGATGCTGTCGGTGACCGCATCATCTGCCGCGACCTGCGCGGTGGCGGGACCGGCCGCCAGGCCGAGCAGAATCAGGGAGAGGAAGCGGACCAGCACCCGATGCTGATGCCATAGCGCGCGGGGCCGTGCCACCGCCGAGTCGACCCTCCGACGGGTTATGCGATGCGGCATCGGGCAAGCGCCCGCAGTAGTGGAGGTCGCCTGAAGGTCACACAACTTCACACGGCGACCGGCTTTTTCACGCGCAGGCGCGGGTTTGAGCCGCCAAATCCTGTACAAAAGTCAAAATAAGGTCAGGTGGAATGCATTGATTTACTTTTTCATTTCCGGGCACGCGATCGGGACGCGCGGCGTCCGCAACGCCAGCCATCCCGCGATGAGAAAGAGCGAACATCCCCGACTTGGGCGCACATTTTACCTCAGCGCGCGCAGTGTAGGACAGCGGTTTCTCAGTAGTTTCGTGAATATTTCAGGCCGACGTTCGACGTGCCGAACGAGCTGACCGCCGACAGCAGCCGCAACGTTTTCGTCAGCCCGATCTCGAGCTGCGTCGAACTATAGCCGCGCGCGTCGGTCGTCACCTCGACGTAGACCCTGTTGCTGATGTACTTCCCCGCCGCGACCGACGGCCCGGCCCCGGTCGTGGTGTCGCCGCCGAGCAGCCGCAAGCGGTCGATCCCGGTCGCCTTCCTGAGAGTACCGAGCGGGTTGAACCCGCCCCCCGAACTGCCGCGCAGCGTGTTGAGCGACGCCGCGAGCTGGAGCGCCTGCGTCGGCGACAGCGACGCGATCGAACTGCCGAACAGCAGCCGCGACAGCACCTCGTCCTGCGCCAGTGCCGGGGTCGAGGTGAAGGCGATCTCCGGGGCGAAGGCGCGACCGCCGATATCGATCGTCGCGGTCAGGCCGTCGACGGTCGTCGTCGCCGCTATGTCGAGCGTCGGGTTGGCCGGGTTCTCGCCGGCGAAGCGGATGATGCCGCGCGTCAGATCGAAGCGTCGGCCGGCGAAGGCGAACGTGCCGCGTTCGAGCGTCACCGGGCCGACGACGACCGGCGCGTCGGCGGTCCCGCCGATCCGGAGCGCGGCGCGCCATTCGGCCTCGAGCCCCCTCCCCTCGACGAAGATCTGGTTCGGCGCGGTAAGGTTGATCGCGAGGGTGAAGACGCTCGGCGGGGCGGGCGTCGTGGTCTTGGCGGCAACCGGCGTCGCGTTCTTGCGGCGGACCCCGTCGAGCTCGGAGACTTCGGCGGCGGCGGGGCGCAGGATCGTATAGCGCGTCCGGTCGAGCGTGAGATCGCCCGCGATCAGCGCGCCCTTGGCTTTGCTGTTGGTCACCGCAAGAGTTCCCGACACCGTCGCGTCGATCGCCTTGCTACGTGCCAGCCGCGCGCGGGCGAGTTGCACACGGATATCGATCGGGAAGCCCTTGTCGGCGGACAGGTCGGCATAGCCCGACGCGGCGACCGTGCCGCCATCGCCCGCGCGCCCGGCCAGGCGGACGATTTCAAGCCGCGAATCGACGAAGCGGCTGTCGAGATCGAGCGCGTCGACGACGGTGCCGAACGCGGTGTTTTCGTAGCGCAGCCCCTTGCCGCGCACGACACCGCGAACCTGCGGGGCGCCGAGGTGCCCGGCGAAATCGGCCCCGATCGCGAGCGGCCCGCTGAGCGCTTGGCCCCCGACGCCGCCGAGCGCCCACAGCAATTCGGCGGGGCCGTTGAAGCGGATGCCG
>JBBSFF010000230.1:0-4259 GCA_038238995.1 Sphingomonadales bacterium | reverse complement strand
TGCTCGGCGCGCCGCGCGTCCTCTTCGCCTTCGCGCGCGACCGGCTGCTCCCGGCGGCGCTCGGCGCGGTCGACCCGAAAACCCATGTGCCGCGCACCGCGATCATCGTCCACGCGATGCTGGTCTATATCCTCGCGGTCAGCGGCACGTTCGAGGCGCTGGCGATATTGTCGGGACTGGCGAGCACCTTCCTGTATTCAATGGCATGCAGCGCGGCGTGGCGGCTCGACGCGCGCGGGGTCGGCGGGGCGACGGGGCGGCGCGGGGTGGTTGCCGCCGCCGCCGTGGTCGGGGTGCTGGCGATGGTCGCGATCGCGGTCCAGGCGAAACCGGTCGAGCTGTTCGGACTCGCGGCGGCAGTCGCGATCGCGCTGGGGATCTACGCCGGGCGCCGGGTGTTCGCCGCCACATGAAACTCGGTCTGATCGCGGGCGTACTGGCGATCGTGGTCGCCGCGAGCGCCGCCGCGCCGCCCCCCGCCGACTATGCCGCCGACGCCGCGTCGCTTGGCGGTCTGATCCGCGACAATTATGCGTATCTCGACGAGCTGCCGGGCGGTGTCGTGCCGTCGTCGGCACGGCTCGATGCCGAGCGCGACGCGGTGCACGATGCCGACTCGCTATTGCATTACGCCGAGGACATGATCGCCGCGCTCGCCGACCACCACGCGCTGACCGGCAAGTCGTTCGCCGACGACTGGGCGATCGTGCCGACCTATTCTGACCTGTGGATCGTCCGCGCGGGCGACGCGTACGCCGTCGATGCGGTCAAGGCCGGTAGCCCCGCCGACCGAGCTGCCATCCACCCCGGCGACCGGCTGATCAGGGTCGGCGACGAAACCGTCGATGCCGCCGTCGCCGCGTTCTGGTCGCGGCTCGGCCTCACCCCCGTCGGCGAGCGCGGGGCCTTTGCCGCCCGTGTGCTCGCGGCGGGGCGACGCGACCGCGCGCGGGTCCTGACCTTCGCCACCCCCGGTGGCGAGCGCCGCGTTACCCTCGATAGCCTGTACGCGCGGCAGGCCGAGCGCCCGCCGCTGACCGTCGGCCGCGCGAACGGCGTGACGACGATCCGCTTCAACAATTCGATCGGCGACCTGCCGACGATCGCGGCGTTCGACGCGGCGATGACGGCGGTGCCGCCGACGGCGCCGGTCGTCGTCGATCTGACCGACACCCCGTCCGGTGGCACCTCCGCGATCGCGCGGGCGATCATGAGCTGGTTCGTCCGCCAGCCGATGCCGTACCAGCGGCACCAACTGCCCGCCGAGGAACGCGAGACCGGGATTGTGCGGCAATGGGTCGAAGATGTCGTGCCGCGCGCGGCCAAGTTTCATCCCGGCCCGGTGCGGGTCGAGGTCGGGCGCTGGACCGGAAGTATGGGCGAGGGGCTCGCGGTCGGCTTCATGGCGCTCGGCACGCCGGTGTGCGGCACGCCGATGGCGGGGCTGAAGGGCGCGGTCTACGACTTGGATCTGTCGCGCACCGGGCTGCGGGTGAAGCTGCCGGTCGAGCGGATCGACACTGTTGCGGGCGCCCCCCGGCATCGCGTCGTGCCGCCGCGCTGCGCTTCGGCGCGCTGACGAGTCCCGCCGCGAGCGGCCAAACGAAAAGGGCCGCCCGTTGCCAGGCGGCCCCTGAAACCGTGCACGCGATCCGCTTAGGCGGCGACGACGTTCCGACGGCGGCGGGCCGAAAAGCCGACCATGCCGAACCCGACGATCATCAGGCCCCACGTTGCGGGCTCGGGAACCGTGGCGGGCACGGTGGCGATCGAAAAGTTCACTCCCGTCGAATCGCCGCCGTAATCACCGTTAAAGTCGACAATCACGCCGAAGACCTCGCCGAGCGCGAGCGTCTGCGTACCGGTGAGCGTGCCGGTCGAGGTATACGTCGGCAGCAGCGAACGCGTCCCTAGCGAGGTGACGACCCCGGCGAGCGACGTGAAGGTCCGGTACCCAGTCCCGGTCCCGGTATCCGTACCGACCGACTCGAGGTTGATCGTGTACGTGTACGACCCGGCATTCGGCGCGACGAAGCCGATATAGTCGGACAGCGTCGCCGCGTTGCCCGGGTGGACGAGGATCGCATTCGCCGGGACCGCCACGGTCGAATAGCTGCCGCCGATCGACGCCTGAGGCAAATTGCCCGTGTCGCTGTAATACAGGCACGTCGACCCCGTGCCGAGCGCGCACAAACCGTTCGTCGCGCTGACATTGAACGACGTCAGCGTCGTATTGTCGGTGAAACCGTAGTTGAAACTACCGCTGCCGTTGACGCCGTTGAACGACGTAAAGGCGTCGTAGCTAACGGCGGCGGCAGGCGCGGCAACGACGGCGGCGGCGAGCGAAAGGGTGACGAGCAGCTTGTTCATCGAAATCTCCGCAGCTTTACACTGTGTCAGCTAAGCAAAAATCGTGCCATCCGCATCGCTCCTACGCGGCGATAGGGCCAACCAAGCCAAAGTGTAAAATCTACCGACACTTTCGCGAGGTTTGCGGCTCCCCGACACGCGCGCGCAGGTGGCATCGGCGGGCATTTGTCCCTATCTGCGACCCATGTCACCCCGTTTCGACCAGCTCGCCAACCGGCGCGCGATCATCGACCGGCGCATCGTCGGCGACGCGCTCGCCGCCGCCGCCGGTGCCGAGCGCACGATCGAGGCGCGCCGCGATGCCGCCGCCCGCGTCCTCAGGACCGTGCTCGCCGAAGGCCGTGCCGAAATCCGCCGCCGCCTCCATGAACATCCCGGGCGCGGACTCGACAGCGCCGCGTCTGGGGCATTCCTGATCGACCAGCTGCTGCGGCTGATCTTCGATTTCGCGACGACCGCGCTCTACCCCAAGCCGAACCCGACCGTGTCGGAACGGCTGACGCTGATCGCGGTCGGCGGCTACGGCCGCGGCGAGATGGCCCCGTTCTCCGACGTCGACATCATGTTCCTCACCCCGTGGAAGCAGACCGGCTGGGGCGAGCAGGTGATCGAGACGATGCTGTACCTGCTGTGGGATCTCGGGTTGAAGGTGGGGCATTCGACGCGCTCGATCGACGAGATGATCCGCCAGGCGAAGGCCGATCTGACGATCCGCACCGCGCTGCTCGAGGCGCGCTATGTCTGGGGCGACCAGCCGCTGTACGACGAGGCGTCGGCGCGGTTCAGGAAGGAGATCGTCGCGGGTACCGCGCGCGCGTACATCGCCGACAAGCTTGCCGAGCGCGACGCGCGGCACAAGAGGATGGGCGACAGCCGCTACGTCGTCGAACCCAATCTCAAGGAGGGCAAGGGGGGCCTGCGCGATCTCCACACGCTCTTCTGGATCGGGAAGTACGCGTATCAGGTCCAGTCGGTCGCCGAGCTCGTCGACAAGGGACTGCTGACCGCGACCGAGCTCCGCCAGTTCGTCAAGGCCGAGAACTTCCTGTGGGCAGTGCGGTGCAACCTCCACGACATTGCCGGCCGCGCCGAGGAGCGGCTGACTTTCGACGTCCAGCGCGAGCTGAGCAGCCGGCTGCGCTATACCGAGCGCGCCGGCATGTCGGCGATCGAACGCTTCATGCGGCATTATTTCCTCGTCGCGCGGCAGGTTGGCGACCTGACGGGCCTGTTCCTCGCGCATCTCGACGACAGTTTCGGCAAGTCGGCATGGCTGCCCAAGCTCGTCCGCCGCCCGCGCAAGTTGAAGGGCTTCACCGTCCGCGCGGGCAGGATCGGCGTGCCGAACGACGGCTTTTTCCGCGACGATCCGGTGCGCCTGCTCGAAATGTTCGCGCTGGCGAACGCCGGGGGGCTCGAAATCCACCCGCTGGCGATGCGCCAGGCGGGGCGCGACGCCGGGCTGATCACCGAAAAGGTCCGCCGCGACCCGCGCGCCAACGCGTTGTTCATGGACGTGCTGACGAGCCACGCGGACCCCGAGATTGTGCTCCGCTGGATGAGCGAGGCGGGGGTCTTCGGGCGCTTCATTCCCGACTTCGGGCGCGTCGTGGCGCAGATGCAGTACGACATGTACCATCATTACACCGTCGACGAGCACACGATCCGCGCGATCGGCCTGATCGCCAAGATCGAGAACGGCGCGCTGAAGGCCGACCACCCGCAGTCGGCCAAGGTCATCCGCCAGCTCGTGTCGCGCCGCGTGCTGTACGTTGCGGTGATGCTCCACGACATCGCGAAGGGGCGCGGCGGCGACCATAGCGAACTCGGCGCCGACATCGCGCTGCACCTGTGCCCGCGCCTCGGTCTGTCGCCCGCCGAGACCGAGA
>JBBSFF010000229.1:0-4277 GCA_038238995.1 Sphingomonadales bacterium | reverse complement strand
GCTCGCCGCGCTCGCCGTCATCGCGCTCGCCGGGGCATTCTTCGCCAGCGACCTCGCGCTCTGGCACCTGGCGATTGTCCGGACGACGCTCGCCAACGCGACGCTGATGGGCAACGTCGCGAGCTTCATCCTCCCCGCCTACGGTCTCGTCATCGCCCGCGCGTGGCCGGGGCGCGCGGCGACCGCGGCGCTGCTCTGCGCCGCCGCGGGCATCGGTCTTCTCCTTGGACGCAGCGCCGATGTGTCGGGGACGCACCTCGCCGGCGACCTGCTGGGCATCGGCGCGGGCGCGTTCTACGCGGCGTACTTCATCGCGGTCGACCGCGTCCGGGCGCAAGTCGCGCCGCTCACGCTGATCGCGCTGTCGACGGCATTCGGCGCGCTCGCCCTGCTGCCGGTTGCGCTGGCAACGACGCACGCGGCCGGGACCGCGTTCTGGCCGCACGATTGGACCCCGTTGGCCCTGCTCGCGATCGGCAGTCAGGTCGTGGGGCAGGGACTGATCGTCTTCGCGATCGGCTATCTGTCACCGCTCGTCGTCGGGCTGACGCTGCTGGTGCAGCCGGCGATCGCCGCGGCGATCGGGAGCTTGCGCTTCGGCGAGGGGGTGAGCGGGACAACGGCGGTCGGCATGGCACTGGTCGCGGCGGCGCTGGTGCTGGTGCGGCTGCCGTCGCGGCGGGGGGTGGGCGCCTGAGTAACTTGGCTCACCCAACCACATTGTTTTGCTCCCTCGCTCCAATCGCGAACAAACCGCTGTCCTACACCCCGGCGATCGGCCTAGCGTTACGCTTCGAGTCGGCCACCGGTTCGGCGTCCGCGTTCTTTCTCATCGCTGGCAGATCGAATTTCGCGAAATCGCGCGTGTGCGGGCTTGTGCGGGGACTTGTACGGTGAGCGGTGCGCCCGCGAAATGGCATGCGTGGGCGTTAAGTGTGTTAAGTTGTTCATCTTCGCGGGGGTCGGCGTTGCGGTCAGAAAATCCGCTTCGGCGCGCTGAACACCGCCGTCACCTCGGGCTCGAAGCTAGCGAGGCTGTCCGCCGGGAAATCGGGATCGAACGCCGGGGCGTCCCATTCGTCGACGAGCTTGACCGCGAAATCATACCACGGCTCGGCCTTGAAGTCGTCGCGCATCGTCGGGGATTGCCCCATATATTGATAGTAATAGCGCCCCTGGAACGCCTGGTGGTGCTTGACCGCGTGGTAGATGTCGTCGCGGACATAGGGCTTCAAAATCTCGGCGGCGATCGCGCCGTGGTTGGGGATGCTCATCAGCTTGCCGAGGTCGTGGCACAGCGCCGCGACGATCTCCTCCGCCGGGGCCCCGGCGCGCCGTGCGAGCGTCGCCGCCATCAGGCTGTGGCCCAGCTGCGACGCGGCGAAACCGACCTCGATCGCATCGAGCCGCGCGAGCGACTCCATGATCTGGCGCGGCGCGGCGCTCTTCTGGTGGACGCCGTGCTCGCGGCCGATATGGCCCCAATCCTCGGCGGTACCCTCGACCATCGTCGTGAACATCAGACGTGCTCCGTAGCGGCGTAGAGCGCGCGGTATACACCCCGCAGCGCGACCTTGTCGATCTTGGCGCTGCCGAGCTTGGGCAGCGGTTCGTCGGCGAACCAGATGACGGCGGGGACCTTATATGCGGCGAGATCGCGCGCGACGAACTCGGTCAGCGCTTCCGCCTCGAGCGCCGCGCCGGGCTTGGCATGGACCACCGCGCCGACAATCTCCCCCAACCGATCGTCGGGTAGTCCGAACACGCTCGCCTCGGCGACGGCGGGATGCGCGTAGAGCGCGCTCTCGACCTCCTGGCAGCTAATGTTCTCGCCGCCGCGGATGATGATGTCCTTCTTGCGGTCGACGATGAACAGATAGTCGTCGGCGTCGAGGCGGCCGAGGTCGCCGGTGCGGAACCAGCCGCCCGCCATGAACGCGCCGGCGGTCGCCTCCGGGTTGCGCCAATAGCCGCGGACGTTGGCGGCGGACTTGATGCACACCTCGCCGACGGTGCCGCTCGGCTGCCGGATCATGTCGTCGTCGAAGATGCCGATCTCGACGAGCGGGGCCGCCGCGCGCCCGGTCGATGCGGGCTTGGCGAGGTAATTGTCGCGGTAGATGCCGGCACCGACGCCGTTGGTCTCGGTCAGGCCGTACCCTTGGACAGGGTGCTTGCCAGGGAAGGTCTGGCCGAGCCGGTCGACGTGCTCGGGGGGGCGCGGGGCCCCGCCGCTGGCGATGTCGACGAGGCTCGACAGGTCGTATTTGGCGCGGTCGGGATGGTTCATCAGCTCGAGGCTCATCGTCGGCACCCCGACGAAATACGTCGCCTTCTCCTCGGCGATCGTCCGCAGCGCTTCGCCCGCGTCCCATTTGTGCATGATGATCATCTTGCGCCCGATCGCGATCGACACGAGCAGGACCGGCACCGACCCGGTAATGTGGAACAGCGGCACGTTGAGCAGCATGACCTGCTGTTCGGGTTGCACCGCGCCCGTCGCCGCCGACAGATGCAGCAGCGCCAGCCCGGTGACGAGATAGTTGAGCGACCCCGACACGATCGCGCGCTGCGTCGATACCGCGCCCTTCGGCATGCCGGTCGATCCGCTCGTGTACATGATCGTCGCGTCGTCCTCGGGCGCGACCGGCGGCAGGTACCACGGCGCGGCGTCGGCGGTGGCGAGCGCATCGTCGAGCCGCTGGAGGCCGAGCCCCGCCGCGACCTCGGCCGAGGTTCGCACCGTCAACACCGGCACCGCAAAGCCCGGAAGTTCGGCGAGCCGCCGCGCTCGCTCCTCGTCGGCGATGACCAGCCGCGTGCCGCTATGCGCGATGCCGTAGCTCAGTTCCTCGCCCTTCCACCACGCGTTCATCGGCACCGCGACCGCGCCGAGGATCAGGATGCCGCAAAAGCTTGTCACCCATTCGGGGTAGTTGCGCATCGCCACCGCGACGCGGTCGCCCTTGGCGATGCCGCGCGCCTGCAGCACGGCGGCGACCTTCAACGCCTGCGCATGGATCTCGGCGAACGTGTAGCGCTCGTCGCGGTAGACGAGGAATTCCTTGGTCGCGTTGGCCGTGAAGAAGGTCGCGAGATAGTCGCGCATGTTCTCGGGCGCGTTCTTGAACACCGGATACTCGGTTCCGGCGACAGTCGCGTGCGCCACCTCGAGCTGCCCGCCGGGAGCGGTAATCTGGGCGACGACGGCATCGATCTGCTGGTCGAGGGCGCTCGGCATCTCAATACCCCATCAGCGTGGCGAGGCGGTCGCCGTGGAAGGCGATGTCGCCAAACGTCTCCTGCGCCGCCCGTGCGCGCTTCATGAAGAAGCCGATGTCGAAGTCGTCGGTCATGCCGATGCCGCCGTGCATCTGCACCGCTTCGTTCGTCGCCAGCTTGGCGACTTCGCCCGCCTTGGCCTTGGCGAGGCTCGCGAACATGGCCACGCGGTCCTCGTCGGCGTCGAGCGCGGTCAGCGCGCGCAGCGTCGCCGAGCGCGCGAGCTCGACCTCGCAGAACAGATGCGCGGCGCGGTGCTGGAGCGCCTGGAAGCTGCCGATCTTGACCCCGAACTGCTCGCGTTGCTGGAGATAGTCGACGGTCCGGGTGAAGCTTTCGCCCGCCACCCCGAGCATTTCGGCGGCAAGGCACGCGCGCCCGGCGTCGAGGACGCGCTCGAGGATCGCCCAGCCGCCGCCCACGGTGCCGAGCACGTCGGCTCCGTCGACCTGGACGTCGGTCAATGTCACCGCCGCCGCGTTGCGGGTGTCGACCATCGACCGGCGCGCGATGCCAACGCCATCGGCCTTCGCGTCGACGAGGAACAAAGTGATGCCGTGATCGCCGTCGTCGCTGGTGCGCGCCGCGACGATCAGCGTGTCGGCGACATGCCCGTCGAGGACGAACGGCTTGGTCCCGTTGAGCCTGAACCCGTTGCCCGAAGCCTCGGCGCGCGTCGCGACGTGGCTCGGATCATGACGCGGGGTCTCGTCGGCGGCGAGCGCGAACAGGCGTTCGCCGCTCGCGATCTGCGGCAGGTACAGCGCCTGCTGCTCGGGCGACCCGCCGCGAAGCAGCGCGGTCGCGCCGAGGATAGCGGTCGACAGCAGCGGCGACAGGCTAAGGTTGCGCCCCACCGCCTCCTGCACCAGCCCCGCCGCGACATAGCCGAACCCTGACCCGCCGTGCGCTTCGGGCACCAGCACCCCGGCGAAACCCATCTCGGCCATCTTCGCCCACAGCCCGCGGTCGAAGCCGGTCGCGTCGGCGGTGTC
>JBBSFF010000228.1:0-4282 GCA_038238995.1 Sphingomonadales bacterium | reverse complement strand
CTGCGGCTGCATCATCGCGGCGGCGTCGACGCCATTTCCTTCGGTCATTGCGGTGTCGGCGGTCTCGTCGACCATAAAATATCTCTCAGCTTCGAATGATCGGGTGCGCCCCGCTAACAGGCACCAACCGGGCGCGCAAGCGTTGCCCGTCGGGTTGCAGCGGCGTTTGGTGCGCCTGTGTCACACCGATGGACCGCGCGCCCGCGCTTCGCTATGGTTGACGCGTTATCTGAGGCGAAGACCATGTCGGACAGCGGTACCTGGATCGAGATCGTGTTGCTGGCGATGCTTGCGGGCTTCATCGGGCTGCGGCTCGTGAGCGTCCTCGGCAAGCGGACGGGCAGCGAGAAGCCGGTCGGCGACGCGTTCCGCCCGGGCGCCCCCGCGATCGTGCCGACCAGTTCGTCGCGCGTTGAGGCCGCGGTGCCGCGGCTCGTCACCGCGCCGACCGGAACTGGGGCCGACCTTGTTCCCGCGCTTCAGGCGGTTGCCGACGCCGATGCCACGTTCGATCCCGAGAAGTTCGTTACCGGCGCGCAGGCCGCATACCGCATGATCCTCGAAGCTTATTGGGCGGGCGATGCGGCGACGATCGACAAGCTGGTCGACGACGAGGTCGCGACGCAGTTCAAGCGCGCGATCGATCAGCGCGGCGGCGCGGCGCTCGCGAACAAGCTCGTGCGCATCGACGCGGCCGCGATCACCGCCGCGCAGATGGTCGGGCAGATGGCCGAGGTCACCGTCCGCTTCGACGCCGATATCGTCGCCGAGGGCTCGACCGCCGACGCCGAAACCCACGACGTCTGGACGTTCAGCCGCCACGTCGGCACGTACGATCCGGCGTGGCTGCTGATCGCCACCGACGTCCACGCCTGACGGTGACGTCGCGGCCTTGGGCGCTCGCCGGGCTGGCCGCGCTGGCGCTCGCCGGATGCGCCCATGGTCCGAAGATTGCCGCCGCCCCACCGGTCACCGTCGCGCCGCGTGTTGTCACCCCGGTCGTGGCCAAGGCCGAAACACCGCGTCCGGCGATCACCGACGCCGCGCCGCTTGCCACGCGCCCGGGGTTCGCCAAAGCCGACCTTGCCTCCGCGCTCGCCACGTTCCGTCGTTCGTGTCCGGCCTTGCTCAAACGAACCGATGCCAGTGGCCTCACCCAGCCCGGTGACTGGACCGCCGCATGCGCCGCAGCCGCAACCGCGTCCGACCCGCGCGACTTTTTCGCCACCGCCTTCCGCGCCGTCACGATGGGCGACGGACGCGGGCTCGACACCGGCTATTACGAACCCGAACTCGCGGGGTCGCGCGTCGCCGCGCCGGGGTTCGCCGTCCCGCTCTACCGCCGCCCGCCCGACCTGATCGACCTCGACCTCGGCACCTTCGATGCGAGCCTGACCGGCAAGCACGTCCGCGGCCGGATCGCGGGCACGGGCTTCGTCCCGTATTACGATCGCGGGGCGATCGACGACGGCGCGCTCGCCGGGCGCGGCCTCGAACTCGCGTGGGCAGCCGATCCGTATGCCGCCTTCTTCCTCGAAATCCAGGGGTCGGGGCGGTTGCGGCTGCCCGATGGCAGCGTGCTCCGCGTCGGCTACGACGGTCAGAACGGTCACGCCTATACCGCGATCGGCAAGGTGCTCCGCGACCGCGGCGCGCTCGGTCCGGGGCAGGCGACGATGGCCGGCATCATCGGCTGGATGCGCGCGCACCCCGCCGACGGGCGCGACCTGATGCGCGCGAACCGCAGCTTCGTCTTCTTTCGCGTCCTGACGACCCCGATCGACCTCGGCCCGACCGGCGCGATGGGATTGCCGTTGACTCCGCGCATCAGCGTCGCCGCCGACGCCGCGTTCACTCCGCTCGGCGGCCCGGTCTGGCTCGACACGACTGTCGACGGCGCGCCGTTCCGCGAGATGGTGATCGCGCAGGACACCGGCGGCGCGATCAAGGGGCCGAACCGGCTCGATATCTTCTGGGGCGCGGGTCCGGCGGCGAGCGCGACGGCGGGCGGCCTGTCGTCGACCGGCAGCGTCACCCTGTTGTTGCCCACCGTAGCCGCGGAAAGGCTGGTGCATGGCGCGCCGCCTGCACCCTGACGAGAGCGCGTTGTGGGCGCGGGTCGCGGCGTCGATCCGCCCGCTGCCTGGGCGCGCCCGCCCGATCGTCGGGCCGGCCCCGCGTGTCAGCGTCGATCAGCCAGCGCCGCGCGCCGAAGCCCCAAAACGCGCGCCTGCGGCGAACCGGATCGCGGTCGATGCGGCGACGCTCGACGGCAGCTGGGACCGGAAGATGCGGACCGGACGGCTTGCCCCCGACCTGACGATCGATCTGCATGGCTACACTCGCGACCGCGCGCACGCGCTGCTGACGCGGTGCATCGTCGACGCCGCGACCGGCGGGGCGCGGGTGCTGCTGGTGATCACGGGCAAGGGCGTGCGCGATAGCGATGACTCCGAACGGCCCCGAGGGGTCATCCGCGCAAGCCTGCGCGACTGGCTCCAGGCGTCCGAGCTCCGCCCCTATATCGCCGCGTTGCGCCCCGCGCATCCGCGCCACGGCGGCGCCGGCGCGTGGTACATCATCCTGCGGCGGTAGCGACGCGGAGCCGGAGGAGCCCCCACATCACGCTCGACCCGACCCGGAACAACGCCCCATTCGGCCGCAGCGCGACTGCACGGAGCAGCATCCGGACCCCGTTGTCGACATGGCGGCGGCGGTAGAGCCGCAGCGCGCGGATGCCGTAAGCGCGGGTGAAACGGCGGTCGTAGCGCGCATAGCGGTCATGCGGCAGGACGTTCGCCGCGAACCATGCCCAGCCGAGCTCGTCGTCGTCGGCCTCGTTGAAGCGGGTTGCCGCGACCTTCAACCGGGTGCGGAGCGGCACCGGCGCGGTCGCCTGATAGCGCGCGAAATGCGTCGCGAAGAGGCGGTAGTGCGCGAATTCGTCGGCGGCGATGCGCCCGGCGATCGCGGCCAGCACAGGCTCGTTGGTCGCATCGCGGATCGCCGAGTAGAACGACGAGGTACCGGTCTCGACGACCTGCCGCGCGACCAGTTCGCCGCAGCGCGACCCGCGGATCGACCGGTCGACACCTTGCGGCACCCGGAACCCGGCGCGAAAATCGGCCAGCGCGCGGGCGAAGTCGAACCCCGGGTCGGCGAGCTCGGCCCAGCGCCCGAGCACAGCGCCGTGCTGGCGCTCCTCGACCCCCCAGCGCTCGATTTCGGCGAGGAACGCAACGTCGCCGACGAAGACGGCGCCGAGGTAGGCTACATAATCGGCAGCGTTCGCCTCGACCAGCGCGGCGGTTTTGATCACCGCCAACAGGTCGGCGTCGACCGCCTGCGCGTCGAAGCACGCCCAAGGAATATCGTTGGGGGTCCAGCTGGTCATTGCATCGTCAATAACAAAGTCGCGGATAAGTTGCTATTAACCCGATGGTCACTTCGCACGACGGGGTCGCCGTGTCTCAGTTGACCGCGACCGCCTGCATCGCTTCGAGCCGGGCGATGCGCTTTTCCGCGCTTGCCGTCTCGGCCTCGCCGCTTGCAGTGCGGAGCGCATCCCGCGCGGCGGCGAGGTCGCGCGCCGCGCCCTCGACGTCGAGCTCGCCGACGGGAATCGCGCTTTCGGCGAGGATCGTCAGCCCGTCGGGCCCGACTTCGGCGAACCCGCCGTCGATGAGGATGCGTTCGGGCGTGTCGTTTATGCTCGTCGGAAACACCTGGATCGCGCCGGGGCGGATCGTCGACACCATCGGCGCATGGCCGGGCAGGACGCCGAAATCGCCTTCGGTGCCCGGCACGACGACCATGTACACCTCGCCCGATCGCAGCAGTTTCTCGGGGCTGACAAGCTCGAAGTGGAGCATTTCGGCCATTATGCCGCGTCCTGTGCCAGCCGCTCGCCTTTCTTGACCGCGTCCTCGATCGTGCCAACGAGGTAGAACGCCGCTTCGGGCAGATGGTCGTATTCGCCTGCGACGATCGCCTTGAAGCCCTTGATCGTATCCTCGATCGCGACGAACACGCCCGGGGTGCCGGTGAAGATTTCGGCGACGTGGAACGGTTGGCTGAGGAAGCGCTGGACCTTGCGCGCGCGGGCGACGGTAAGCTTGTCCTCCTCCGACAGCTCGTCCATGCCAAGGATGGCGATGATGTCCTGCAGCGACTTGTACTTCTGCAGCACTTCCTGGACCGAGCGCGCGACGGCGTAATGCTCGTCGCCGACGGTGCGCGGTTCGAGGACGCGGCTCGTCGAATCGAGCGGGTCGACGGCGGG
>JBBSFF010000227.1:0-4346 GCA_038238995.1 Sphingomonadales bacterium | reverse complement strand
GGTCGGGCCGCGCTTCGATCTCAAGCGCGGGCGCGGCGGCATTCGCGAGATCGAGTTCTTCACCCAGATCCACCAGCTCGTCTGGGGCGGGCGCGACGCCGCGCTGCGCGCACCCGCGACGCTCGATGCGCTCGCCGCGCTCGCGGCTGCCGGGCGGATCGACGCCGACGACGCGACGACGTTGCGGGACGCGTATCGTTGGCTGCGGACGCTCGAGCACCGGCTGCAGATGCTCGACGATGCCCAGACGCACAGCGTCCCGGCGGGTCTCGGCGGACGGCAGGCGTGGGCGCGGCTGAGCGGGTTCGCCGGGCCGCCGGACCTGACGCGGCGGCTCAAGTCCGTCACGGTGCAGGTCGCGCGGCGCTACGACCGGCTGATCACCGACGCGGGCGATGCTGCCCCCGGCGTGCCGCTCGACCCTGCCGCGTGGTGCAAGACGCAAAAGGTCGCCCCCGTCTTCGTGCCGCTGATCGCGAAATGGCGGAGCGGGCGGTATCGTGCGCTCCGCGCCGACGCGGCGAAGCGCGCGTTCGAATCGCTGCTGCCCGATCTGCTCAAGGCGCTGGCGCCTGCCGTCGACGTGGGCCACGCGGCGGCGCGGCTCGATACCTTCCTCGCCGACCTGCCCGCGGGGGTGCAGTTCTTCGCGCTGCTCGGCGCGAACCCGAAGCTGCTGCCGCTGCTCGGGCGGCTGCTCGGCATCGCCCCGCGGCTGGCCGACGCGCTCGCCCGTCGCCCCGCGTTGTTCGACGCGCTGCTCGCCCGCGACAGCTTCGACGCGCTGCCCGGGCGCGCGGCGCTGATCGACGAGTTGGCCGCCGCGATCGGTGCCGCGACGGGCGAACAGCGGCTCGACCGCGTCCGGCTGTGGACTGCCGACCGCCGCTTCCAGCTCGGCGCGCAACTGATCGAGGGGCGCGATCCACTCGGCGTCGGGGCGGATCTCAGCGACGTCGCCGACGCCGCCGTCGCGACGCTCGCCGACGCGGTCGTCGCCGACTTCGCTGGCGCGCACGGCGAGGTTCCCGGCTGCCACCTCGTCGTCCTCGGCCTCGGTCGCTACGGCGGGCGGGCGCTGACGCATGCGTCGGACCTCGACCTCGTCTATCTGTTCACCGGGGACCATGCCGCCGAATCGACCGGGGCGAAGCCACTGGCGGCGACCGTCTGGTTTCAGCGCGTCGCGGCGCGGCTGACCGCGGCGCTATCGGTGCCGACGGCGGCGGGGGCGCTGTACGAGGTCGACACGCGGCTGCGTCCGTCGGGGGCGAAGGGGTTGCTTGCGGTCACCGTCGCCAGCTTCGCGCGCTACCAGTCGGACGAGGCCGAGACGTGGGAGCATATGGCGCTGTGCCGCGCGCGGGTGGTTGCGGGCGCGACCGCCGACCGCGCGGCGGTCGACGGAGTGATCGCGGGCATCCTCGACCGCCCGCGCGATGCCGCTCGCCTCCGCGGCGACGTGCTGGCGATGCGGCGCGACATCGCGGCGGCGAAGCCCGGCGGCGGGGTGTGGGACGTCAAGCTCGGCGCGGGCGGACTCGTCGACCTCGAATTCATTGTCCATTTCGTCCAGCTGCGCGACCGGATCGGCTTCACCCCCGACCTGCGCGAAGCGCTCGTGGCGCTGGTCGCCGCGCGCCGCGTCGCGCCCGACCTGATCGCCGCACACGACACGCTGACCCGCGTCCTCGCGCTCCTCCGCCTCGTCGTCACCGGGCCGTTGCCGCGGCGGTTCCCCGAAGCCGTCGAAGCGCTCCTCGCGAGCGCAGCGGGTGCGACCAATTTCGCCGCCGCCGAGGACGTGGTAGAGCTCGCTACGACCGCCGTGCGTGCCGCATGGAGCGACGTGTTCGAACTTCGGGGAGACTAATGATGGATATCGGCGATACCGCACCGGACTTCGATCTGCCGACCGACGGCGGCACGAACGCCGCGTTGTCGGCGCTGAAGGGGCGCAAGGTCGTGCTGTATTTCTACCCGAAGGACGACACGCCCGGGTGCACGACCGAGGCGATCGCCTTCACCGGATTAGGCGCGGAGTTCGCCGCCGCCGACACCGTCGTCATCGGCGTGTCGAAGGATTCGGTCGCCGCGCACGCCAAGTTCCGCAAGAAGCACGACCTTGGCATCGACCTCGCCGCCGACCCCGACGGCGCGGTCGTCGAGGCGTATGGCGCATGGGTCGAAAAGAGCATGTATGGCAAGAAATATATGGGGATCGACCGGTCGACCTTCCTGATCGACCGCGACGGGAAGCTCGCCGTGGTCTGGCGCAAGGTCAAGGTGCCGGGCCATGCCGCCGCGGTGCTCGCGGCCGCGCAGGCGCTGGCATGATGCGCGCGCTGATCGTCGCGGCGCTGCTCGCGGCCCCGGCGGCGGCGCTGCCGGTCAACCGGCTGAGCAGCCTCATCGGCGCGCGCGTCGTGGGCGCGCCGATCGACTGCATCGAGGCAGCTGAGGTCGACCAGGTCCACCTCATCGCAGGCGGCATCGTCTACGTCATGCGCTCGCCGCAGACGATCTACCTCAACCGCCCCGAATCGGGCGCGACCTTCATCCATGACGGGGTCGTCCCGGCAACCGACGTCACCGGCGCCTTGCTTTGCAGCCGCCAGCCGGTCCGCCTGCTCAACGAGAATTCGGGAATGGCGGTCGCGACGGTCCGCCTCGGGCGCTTCGTGCCGTACGTCCGGCCGCTCAAGCCCTGAAGCGCGGCCGCCCGATGAAGTCGAGCTTGCCGAGCGGCACGCCCTGCGCGCGCAGGATGCCGTACGCGGTCGAGGCGTGGAAATAGAAGTTCGGCAGGCTGAACGACAGCAGGAAGTCCTCGGCGAAGTACGGCACCCGCCGCTCGCCGAAGACGAATGCCATGTCGCCGCCGACGAAGCCGTCGATCTCGGCCTCGTCGATCGCGTCGAGCGCGGCGGCGGTCGCCGCGAGTTGCGCCTGCAGCCCGGCGAAATCGGCGGGCGGCGGCGTGAAATCGGGGCCGAAGCGTCCCGCGCGCACGCCCTCGATCGCGCCGAGCGAATGCGCGGTGACCGACTTTACCTGATACGCGAAGTCGTTCATGTCGGGGGCAAGCCGCGCGCCGAGCAGCCCTGCTGGGTCGATGCCGCGCTCGGCGGCGAACGCCTCGCCCTTGGCGACGAACTTCGCGACGGCGGCGACGGTCTGGCGGAACGCCGGCACCGTCGCGGTGTACAACGATAATGTCATTGACCTCTCCCCGTGCGCAGGATGACCGCCGCCGATACCGCGAGCAGCAGGATCGCGCTCGCTTCGAAGACGATGTTCTCCGGGGCCATGTTCTTGCCCTGGAGGACGATCAGCCGGGCGAGCGCGGTGATCGCGATGAAGATCGGATAGACGAAGGCGTTGCCCTTCCCCACGTAGAATACGCCGATCATGCCGATCACCTCGGTGTAGAGGAACATCAGCAAAATATCGGCGAGCGTGATCTCGCGGACCTGGACGACGCGCCACACCTCGCCCGCTGCCGCGCCGACCGTCATCAATGCGATGATCAGCAGTAGCGCGTGTTCGGTGACGTTGAACCCGCGCCCGACGAGGACCGTGCGCGCCGAGGGCGGATTGGTGTCGTCGCTCATGGGGCCTCCTCGTCGCGGCGGCTGCGAACCTGACCGAAGTGGCGCGACAGGTACAGCCCGATCGCAAGGAACCCCGCCATCATCGCCAGCCGTCCGAGGCGCGGGTCGGCATCGTCGAGGTGCGGCAGCAGCGAAATGCCGATCAGCAGGTTCGCCGCCCCCCAGACAAAGTTGATCACCGGCGGCGACAGGCCTTTGCCGGGGGGCGAGGCGAACGGCGTCGGAAACGCCTCCCCGCGCAGGCCGCTGGCGAGGTGCGGGATGCAGTTGCACAGCAGCGCGCCGGCGAGGACGAGGAGCGCGTAGGTCATGTGGCGGCGGCCATGATCGCGGGGAACGCGCCCTCGTGCGCGGCGCGGAGGGTGGCGAGGGGGATTTCGATCTGCGATTTTATGCGGTCATTCACAACGATCTTCAGCGCGTCGCCCCCTGTTGTGCCAAGAACGCCGCAGTTGTTGCGCAGCCGTTGCCATACGGTCGCGGTGTTAGCTTCGCTCGTCGTGACGACAAAAGCGACCTGCGGCTCTCCGAACAGCACCTCGGTATGACCAGCGTTCATCGCATCGAAATCAAGTGTTGCACCCAAGTTTCCGACCAATGCCATTTCAGCCAGCGCCACCGCGAGACCCCCGTCGGCAACGTCATGCACAGCAGTAAGCAGACCTTTTTGGATCAATTCGAGAATAGCTTCCCCGATAGTCCTCAGTATTTCAAGATCGACCGCGGGTGGCG
>JBBSFF010000226.1:0-4372 GCA_038238995.1 Sphingomonadales bacterium | reverse complement strand
GGAACCGGGCTGCTCGCCGCCGACCTCGGCGCGGGCGAAGCGGCGGTCGCGGCGGCGTATACCGGCCTCGGCGAGGCGACCGGGCTCGACTGGGCGAAGGGGTCGGCGGCGTCGCTGACCCCGGCCGATCCGTGGGAGCGCTTGCTCCAGGCCGGGCTGGTGCGCGATTTCGAGGCGCTGCGGCTCGACCTGCTCCGCCGGATCGTGCCGCCCGGGGGCGACGCGGTCGCCGCTGCGTCCGACTGGGAGGCGGGCAACCCCGACCGGGTGCGCCGCATCGCCGGGCCGATCGCGCGCGCGCGCACCGGCGGCCCGGTGACGACCGCGATGCTCGCCCATCTCGCGAGCCAGGCGCGGGGCGCACTCGCGGCTTAAGTTGACAGAGTTGTCGGATTCCGCAGCTGTCGTCGCCGAGGCAGGCTGACGCCCGACTAAGTTGACAGAGTTGTCGGATTTGTCGCGGTGAATCGCCCTCAATTCCGCGCGAAACCGATAGCGAGGTCGGTCAACGATGAGAAGCCGCACGGTGGCGACTCGACACCGCCCGATGCTAACGGAACGCCGCCCCTGTAGGACAGCGGTTTATCCTGCGGGCGGCGGGGTCCGGTAGGTCGTCTCCCAGCTGCCACCGAGCGCGCGGATCAGCCCAACTGCGGTCGCCTGCTGGCTGGCGATCGCGGTCACCACCGTCCGCCGCGCGGTCAGCGCGGTCGCGTGGACGGTGACGACGGTGGTGTAGTCGACCTGCCCCGCGAGATACTGGTTGAGCGTCAGTTTCTCGGTCTGGTCGGCGGCCATCGACGCCGCCTGGCGCAGCGCCGTCGTCACGCCAAGCTGCTTCGTGCCGATCAACTGGTCTTCGGTATCCTGCAACGCGGCGAGCACGGTCTGGCGGTACGTCGCAACCGACGCCTGCCATGCCGCGCGCGCCTCGGCGACGCGCCCGCGGGTCAGCCCGCCGTCGAACACCGACTGCGCGACCGACGCGCCGAGCGACCACAGGAAGGCGCTGCCGTTGAACAGACTGCCGAGCGTCGTCGCGGATTGCCCGACCGACCCGGTCAGCGTCAGGTTCGGATAGAAAGCCGCGACCTGGACCCCGATGTTGGCGTTGGCAGCGGCGACGCGGCGCTCGGCGGCGGCGATGTCGGGCCGCCGCTCGAGCAGGGTCGACGGCAGCGCGGCGGGCACGACCGGGACGACCGGGGACCACGCCGCCGCGGCGATGGCGAAGGTCGCGGGGGCCGCGCCCACCAGCACCGCGACCGCGTGTTCGAGGACGCCGCGCTGGCGGACGAGTTCGGCCAAGTCGCCGCGCGTGGTCGCGACCTGCGTCTGCGCCTGGAGCAGGTCGGTCTTCGCCGACACGCCCGCGGTGTAGCGATTGAGCGTGATCTGCGCGGCGCGGTCGTACGACGTGCCGGTGTCGGCGGTCAGCGCGATCTGCGCGTCGAGCGCGCGCAGCTGAAGATAGTCGGTCGCGAGCGTCGACTGTGCCGAAAGCCGCGCGGCGGCGAGGTCGGCGGCGGTGGCGGCGGCGTTGCCCTTCGCCTGCTCGACCGTGCGGCGGACGCGGCCCCACAGGTCGGGTTCCCAGCTCGCGCCGCCAGTCAAGCGGAGCCGGGTGCCGCTGCCGGTCGAGCCAACCGTCGCGCTGCCCGCGGTACCGCCGCCGCTACCGGTCCCCGTGCCCGTGAGTCCGCCGCCCGATGTGATAATCGTGCCGTTGCTGCCGCCACCTCCCGACCGGGTGACGCTCGGCGTGACATCGATCGTCGGGAAAAACCCCGCGCGCCCTTGGCGGACGACCGCCTCCGCCTGGTCGACGGCGGCGGCGGCAGCGGCGACGTTCTGGTTCGACACCTCGATCCGCGCGCATAGATCGTCGAGAACGGGGTCGTTGAACAGCGTCCACCACGGGCCCTTGTCGAGCAGGTCGCCCGGCGCGGCGGTGGTCCAGCCGGCGGCCTCCTTGAACGCGGGCGGGGTACGGTCGGTCGGTCGGGTGTAATTGGGTCCGACGGTGCAGGCGGTAAGGAGGACGGCGACGAGGGTTGCGCCGATCCGACCGCTCGACAACCCGTCATCCCCGCGCAAGCGGGGACCCTTCTCCAGCCGCGGGAGATGGGTCGCCGCTTGCGCGGGGATGACGGACGGTTGGTGAGGCGTCATGCGAACTCCGGGTGCAGCCGCGCCGCCGTGCGCGTCGGCGACCGGCGGCGGAAGCGGTCGAGCGCGAGATAGACGACCGGAGTGGTGAGCAGCGTCAGCACCTGGCTGACCAGCAGCCCGCCGATGATCGCGATGCCGAGCGGGTGGCGGAGTTCCGCCCCCTCGCCCCAGCCGATCGCCAGCGGCACCGCGCCGAGCACGGCGGCGAGCGTCGTCATCACGATCGGGCGGAAGCGGAGCAGCGACGCACGGACGATCGCCTCGCGCGGCGGCAACCCCTCGTCGCGCTCGGCGGCGAGCGCGAAGTCGATGATCAGGATCGCGTTCTTCTTGACGATGCCGATCAGCAGCACGACGCCGATTAGCGCGATGATCGAAAATTCGGTCCCGCTGGCGAGCAGCGCGATCACCGCCCCGACCCCGGCCGACGGTAGCGTCGACAGCACCGTCAGCGGGTGGATCAGGCTTTCGTACAGCATGCCGAGGACGAGGTAGATCACGACGATCGCGGCGAGGATCAGCAGCGGGGTCGAGCTGAGCGAGTCCTCGAACGCCTTTGCGGTGCCGGCGAAGCTGCCGTGGACGCTCGCGGGCGCGTTGATCTGGGCGAGCGCGTCGGCGATCACCGGGGTCGCGTCGGACAGCGATTTGCCGGGGGCGAGGTTGAACGTGATCGTCGCGGCGGGCGACCCCGCCTGATGGTTGATCGACGACGCCGACGCGCGGGTTTCGTAGCGGCTGAACGCGGCGAGCGGGACCATCGTCGATGGCACCGCCGACAGCGCGCTGCCCGATGCCTGGACGTCGGCGTTCGATCCCGCCGACGGTGCGGTGGCGTTCTGCGGGCTGGTCGCGGTCGCGCCGATGATGCTGCCGCCGCCGACCGCGCTCGTCCCGCCGCCGCGCGCCGCGCCCTGCGGGGCGTTGGCCGGGACGTAGATCATCGCGAGCGCCTGCGGGTTGAGCCGGAACGGCGGTGCCGCCTCCATGACGACCTTATACTGGTTGAGATCACTGTAGATCGTCGCGACGCCGCGCTGGCCGAACGCATCGTACAGGATGTTGTCGACGTCGCGCGCGGTGACCCCGAGCCGCGCGGCACGGTCGCGGTCGACCGTCAGATACGTCTCGACGCCGTTCTGCTGAGTGTCGGCGTCGAGGTCGGTCAGCACGTCGCTGCGCTTGAGGATCGCGACCATCTTGTCGGCGTACCCCGGCAGCGTGTCGGCGTCGTCGCCCGACAGCGTGTACTGGTACGTCGCATTGCTCTGGCGCCCGCCGATGCGGACGTCCTGGACGGGCGACAGGAACAGCGCCGCGCCGGTGACGCGCCCAAGCTTGGGCCGCAGCCGGGCGATGACCGCGTTGCTGCCGCTCGCGCGGACGCCCTTGGGCTTGAGCTGGGCGAAGGCGTAGCCGCCACCGCCGCCGCGGCTGCCGCCGCCGCCGGTGAAGCCGACGACGGTGGCGATGTCGGGGTCGTGCGCGACGATCGTCGTCAGCCGGGTCAGCTTGTCGCTCGACGCGGCGAACGACGCGCGCTGGTCGATGCGGACGCCGCCGTTCACCGACCCGGTATCCTGCTCGGGGAAGAAGCCCTTGGGGATCGCCGCCCACAAATAGATGTTGATGCCGACCGTCGCGCCGAGGATGAGCAGGACGAGCCCGGCGTTGTCGAGCGCCCAGTCGAGCGCGCGCATATAGCCGCGAACTGTCGCGTCGATCCCCGCTTCGATGCCGCGCGACAGGCGACCGGGCGTCGCTTCGGCCTTGTCCTTGAGCAGCAGCGCGCAGATCATCGGCGTCGTTGTCAGTGAAATCACGAGCGAGATCATCACCGACGCCGACAGCGTGATCGCGAATTCGCGGAACAGCCGCCCGACGATGCCGCCCATGAACAGCAGCGGGATGAACACCGCGATCAGACTGATCGAGATCGACAGGACGGTGAAACCGACCTCCTTCGCGCCCTTGAGCGCCGCCTCGCGCCGCGGCATGCCGTCCTCGATGTGGCGGACGATGTTCTCCAGCACGACGATCGCGTCGTCGACGACGAACCCGGTCGCCACCGTCAGCGCCATCAGCGACAGGTTGTTCAAGGAGAAGCCGGCGAGGTACATCACCCCGAGCGTGCCGAGCAGCGAGACGACGACCGCGACCGCCGGCACCACCGTCGCCCGCCACGACCGCAGGAAGACGC
>JBBSFF010000225.1:0-4375 GCA_038238995.1 Sphingomonadales bacterium | reverse complement strand
TTCAGTAACATGGAGACGGTCCACATCGCCGCGTACAGCCACCTGCTCGACACGATCGGCATGCCCGAAAGCGAGTATTCGGCGTTCCTCAACTATAAGGAAATGCGCGACAAGCACGAGTATATGGCGACCTTCGGGGTCGACAACGACGCCGATATCGCGCGCACGCTCGCCATGTTCGGCGGCTTCACCGAGGGGCTGCAGCTGTTCGCCAGCTTCGCGATGCTGATGAACTTCCCGCGCTTCAACAAGATGAAGGGCATGGGCCAGATCGTCACGTGGAGCGTCCGCGACGAGAGCCTCCACTGCGAGGGCATCATCAAGCTGTTCCACGCCTTCTGCGCCGAAACCGGCGTACTGACGTCGAAGATCCGCGACGATATCGCCGACGTCTGCATGCGCACCGTCCGCCTCGAGGACGCGTTCATCGACCTCGCGTTCGAAATGGGCCCGGTCACCGGCATGACGCCCAAGGAGATCAAGCAGTACGTCCGCTTCACCGCCGACTGGCGGCTCAAGCAGCTCGGCATGAAGCCGATCTACATGATCGACGAACACCCGCTGCCATGGCTGTCGCCGCTCCTCAACGGCGTCGAACACGCCAACTTCTTCGAAGCCCGCGCGACCGAATATTCGAAGGCCGCGACCAAGGGCAACTGGAACGAAGTCTGGGACCGCTTCGACCTCCGGAGCGGCGCGAAAGCGGCGGGGATCGCGGCGGCGGCGAACGAGGGGGATGACGGGGCGCAGGGCGGGTTGCTGGGCGTGGCGGCGGAGTAGGCTATTGACCATCGCCAATGCCGGAATATAACAGGAACAAATGGGGTTGTTCGTATGTCCGCGCTGACAGTGGTCGATCTTTTCTGCGGCGCGGGCGGCCTTAGCTTCGGCTTCGGTCAAATGGGGTTCGACGTGCGGTTCGGCAGCGACATCGATCCGACGTTCGGACGCACATTTACCGCTTCCCATCCTGCGGCAAGGTTCGTCGCCAAGCCCATTCAATTGCTCGGTGGCGACGAGATCTTGGCCGCGACCGGATTGCGTCGTGGCGAACTCGACGTTTTGGTCGGTGGCCCGCCGTGTCAGGGGTATAGCGTCTACAATCATGGGCGCGGGGTCGATGACCCGCGTGCGGGCCTGTTCCGGGAATATCTGCGGATCGTCGACGATCTCGCGCCGCGGTGGCTCGTGATGGAAAATGTGACAGGCCTGACATCGATCGCAGGCGGCGCACTGATCGCCGAGATCGAAGCGGAGATCGGTCGCCGCGGGTATCAGGTCAGCTATCGGATCATGAAGGCCGAGGAGTATGGCGTTCCACAAGAGCGCCGTCGGGTGGTCTTCATCGCCAATCGCCTTGGCATCCGCCCTGATTTTCCTCCAGCCACACATGGGAATTCGGCTCGTCCGTTGACGACGGTGTGGGATGCGATCAGCGACCTTCCGCCGATCTGGGATGCGCTGGATGAGGGACGGTCGGCCTATGTCACGCGCGCATCGAATGATTATCAGATCGTGATGCGCGCGCGGTCGCGGATCGTTCGCAATCACGTCGGACCACGGCTGTCAAAAGTGAATCAGGAGCGCGTGCGGCATATTCCGCAGGGGGGGTCGTGGCGCGATATTCCGTTCGACCTGCTCCCGGCCGGGATGAAGAAAGCGAAACGGAGCGACCATACGAAACGATACGGGCGACCACGACCGACCGACCTGTCGTGCACGATCCTGACGAAGTGCGACATTCATTGGGGCGCGTTCATTCACCCGATCCAGAACCGCCCGTTTACCGTCCGCGAGGCTGCGCGGCTTCAATCATTTCCCGACCATTTCGAGTTTTTCGGGAGCACGACCGAGCAATTCGTTCAAGTCGGCAACGCCGTGCCGCCAATGATGGCGGCAGCGATCGCCCGACAGATCAGGGACTGCACGACATCGTCGCTCCGTGCGGCAGCGTAGGTCGTCGGCATGAAAATCGCCGAGGTTTTCGGCTTCAGCGTGACCGATCAGTCCGATGCCGCATGGGCAGCACGCGGCGCCCGCTTCTGCCGCTTTCGAAACACGCCATGCACGAAGGCCAGCATTATCGATCCACTCGGAATCTGTTCGCTGTCCGACGGTAGCAACGCGACGTCGCTCTGTCCGGTACGTTTTCTCGACCGGCAACGAATATTCGGTGATGCGGCAAGGATCGCTTTCGGAGCCGGTTCGACCTTCGCCGCGTTTCCGGAAATCAGGATTCTGAAACTGCCTGGATTGGTTGACGGACCGCTCAAGAAGATCGGCAAAGTAGATTTTTTGCTTGGCAAGGTGGTTGACGGCCAAGTCGTCGATTTTGCTGCGGTGGAAGTTCAGGCTGTCTATTTCTCGGGCGGCGCTCTCAAGCCCGCTTTCAAAAAGTTCCTCGCCACGCGCAGCGCCGAAAACTTGAACGATGACCGTCGGCCCGATTTTAGATCGAGCGCGCAAAAGCGTCTCGTCCCGCAACTCCAACTCAAGGTTCCGGTGTTCCGGCGATGGGGCAAGAAGTTTTTCGTGGTTGTCGATGCCGCCTTCTTTGGCTCTTTGCCGACGTTCGAGCGAACGACGGCCCCGAATTCAGAAATAACGTGGCTGGCTTATCCGTTCGCGTATGGCGCGACAGGCTATGAACTTGGTGAACCGGATATTGTGCATTCTTCGTGGGATGACGTGCAGACTTCGTTGCGCGAGGGACGTCCGCCCGAGCCAATCGAGATACTCGAGGAGCTACAGGCAAAATTGCAGGGGCGACGCAATCGACCGACCATTCAAATCTGTTAGCGTCGAGGTTGCCTAAAATTGCCGCCAAGCGGCTTCCTCTTCGTTTTCGGCTGCTTGGCCGATCCACGCGGCAGCCGTTTCCCATCCCGAGCGACGGTGACGGGTGACGACTTCATCGAAAATCTGATCGACGGTCCGCTCGTCGTCGGCACCGTCGAGGCCCTCGTCGATCAAGGCGCGGAGTTCGCCGAGCGCGCGCTGGTCGGCGCGGATCAAATCGCGGACATAGTCGGACGGATCGGTGAATTCACCGACCTCGACGCGTTCGCGGATATAGTCGTCCATCGCCGGGGGCAGGGTGAGCGTCAGATCGGTCATGGCAGCCTCCATCGATGATCGAGCATAATGGTCATCCCCACTAAAAGCACGCCTTCCTAGATATCGCTGTCCTACACCCGCGCCGATGCGGTAAATTTCCCGGATGGAGCCGGGATGCAGGAGGATGGGTTAGTGATGGTGGATGCGGCGGCGGGCATCGCGAGACGGGGTCGCGATCGCCGAAGCGGGGAAAAGCGAAATTCCGTTCTATGGATCGCCCTCGGTGTAAACCTCGCCGGAACCTCGCGGGCTAAGTCGCTCTGATGGCGGGCGGACTCCTCGCCCTGCTCGACGATGTCGCGGCGATCGCCAAGGTCGCGGCGGCGACGCTCGACGATACCGCAGGGATGACGGCGAAGGCGGCGGTCAAGGCGGCGGGGGTGGTGATCGACGACGCGGCGGTGACGCCGACCTATGTCGTCGGTTTCGCCGCCGCGCGCGAGTTGCCCATCGTCGGGCGTATCGCGCTCGGGTCGTTGCGCAACAAATTGCTGTATCTCCTGCCCGCCGGGCTCGCGCTGAGCGCGTTCGCGCCGTGGGCGATCCCGCCGCTGTTGATCGCCGGCGGGGCGTATCTGTGCTTCGAAGGCGTCGAGAAGCTGATCGGGGAGGGGCACGACGGGGCGGACGCGCCGCGCGACGAGGCGAGCCTCGTCGCCGGGGCGATCCGGACCGACCTCGTCCTGTCGGCCGAGATCATGGCGATCACGCTCGGCAGCGTCGCCGCCGAAAGCTTGCTCAACCGCGCGGTCGTCCTTGCCGTCGTCGGGGTCGGGATCACCGTCCTCGTCTACGGCGCGGTCGCGCTGATCGTTAAGGCCGACGACGCCGGGGTCGCGCTGGCGCGGTTGCCGGGGCGCGGCGCGGCCCCGCTGCGCGCGTTCGGACGCGGGCTCGTCGTCGGCATGCCGGGGCTGCTCAAGGGGCTGGCGGCGGTCGGCACGGCGGCGATGCTGTGGGTCGGCGGCGGGATCGTGCTGCATGGGCTGGCGGGCTACGGCGTCGCCGGGCCCGCCGACCTCGTCCACCACGGCGCGGTCGCGGCGGGAGAGGTCGCGGGGCCGGTCGCCGAGTGGCTTGCCGGGGCGATCGGCAGCGCGATCGCCGGGGTCGCGATCGGCGGGACGATCGTCGCGGCGCTCCACGCGTGGCACCGGGCGCGCGGGCATTGATCGACGCCGATCATGTCGCCGCGCTGCTCCAGTCGGCCGCGCGGGCGGGGGAGAGCGTGACCTATTCCGAGGTGCTCGGCGCGCTC
>JBBSFF010000224.1:0-4432 GCA_038238995.1 Sphingomonadales bacterium | reverse complement strand
GCGTGGACCGCCGGGAAGCCGACGCGCAATTCCTCGCCGACGACGACCGTCACGGTCGCGCCGAAGCGGTCGCCCTCGGCGACGATCGCGGCGGTGAGCGCGGCGGGATCCATATCGCCCGCCGGCGTGTCGACGAGGTCGCGAACCAGCGCGCTCGCTTCCGCCAGCGCGACCGTCGCGCCGATCGTCGCCGTGTCGGCGGTCAGCAGGACCTTCGGGCCGGGCGGCTGGGCGGCGCGGTAGCGGTCGAAGCGGTGTTGCGCCATCAGCCAGCCGAACGCCGCCGACGCCGGCACCCCCTCAGCGAGCCGGTACGTCCCGGCCGGCAATTTCTCGGCCGCCGCCGCGAGCGCCCACGGGTCGAGCGGCGGCGCGAAGCCCGCCACCACCAACCAGTCGCCCGGAGCCTCGCCGCCGACGATCACGATCTCGCCCGCCGCTCCGGTGAACCCCGCCGCCGCAACCGCGGCGTGCGCCCGCGCTCCCGCCGCATCGAGCCATGCCGGCAACCCCGCCCCATCAATAAGCGCGATGGTCCGCGCCGCCTGTCCGGCATCGGCGATCAGCAGCGCCGTGAAGTCTGTCATGCCCACACCAATCATATTCAATCGAACGCTATTGTACGCCCGCCGCTTCGGCCGGATCAAATCGGCGCAGTCGGCGATGTCGGGGGGATGTCGGCGTCAGAACGGCTTGGCGATCATCAGCCACGTCGCCGCGAGCAGCGGCACTGTCGACACCAGCCCCCATGCCAGCCAGCGGCGCGACAGCGCGCGGTAGGCATCGGGCACCGCGCCGCCATCGGCGAAGCCCCGCGCCAATCGCATCTGCCGCCGCTGGATCGGGACGAGGACGCCGAGCCAGATCGCCCCCGCCACCCCGAAGCCGACCTGGCTCCACGCCAGCCAGCGGGTGCCGACCAGGTCCCATCCGCCGAGCACCGCCATGCCGTAGCCGCCGATCATGATCAGTCCGGCCCCCCACACCGTCATCGACCAGTCGGTGTAGATGACAAGCTTCTGCGCGAAGCCGAGCACCTGCGGGCGGCCGTCGCGATCGGCGAAGAACTTCCAGATCGCCGTCACCGTGATGTTGCCCATCAGCATGACGACGCCGGTGATGTGGACGAAGCGGGCGAGTTCATACGTCATTCCCGCGCCCTCAGACCGGCACCCCGAATAGGTCGACCTCGTCGGCGTCCTCGATCCGGACCGGAACGATGTCGCCGACCGCGAGCCCGCCCGCGTCGCGCAGGTGGACCTCGCCGTCGATCTCGGGCGCGTCGTATTTCGACCGGCCGGATGCGCCGCCATCGTCGTCGACCGCGTCGATCAGCACGTCGAGCGTCGCCCCGACCTTCGCCGCCAGCCGGGCTTCGCTGATCGCCGACTGGTGCGCCATGAAACGGTGCCAGCGATCGTCCTTGACGTCCTCGGGCACCGCGCCGGACAGGTCGTTCGCCGCCGCCCCCGCGACCGCCTCGTACTTGAAGCACCCAGCGCGGTCGATCTGCGCGTGCGTCATCCAGTCGAGCAGATAGTCGAAGTCCGCCTCGGTCTCGCCGGGGAAGCCGACTATGAAGGTAGAGCGCAGCGCGAGATCGGGCTGGACCGCACGCCACCGCCGGATGCGGTCGAGCACCTTCGCCTCGTTCGCCGGGCGGCGCATCGCCTTCAATACCGCCGGTGATGCATGCTGGAACGGGATGTCGAGGTATGGCAGCACCAGTCCCTCCGCCATCAGCGGGATCAGCGCGTCGACGTGTGGGTAGGGGTAGATGTAATGGAGACGGACCCACGCGCCGGTCTGCCCGAGCGCACGAGCGAGATCGACGACGTGCGCGCGGATCGGCCGCCCGTCGAGGACCGACTCGGCATGGCCGATATCGACCCCGTACGCGCTCGTGTCCTGGCTGATGACGAGCAACTCGCGCGTGCCGCCGGCGACCAACTTCTGCCCCTCGCGCACGACCGCATTCGCCGGGCGGCTGGCGAGGTCACCGCGCAGCGACGGGATGATGCAGAACTTGCAGCGGTGGTTGCACCCCTCCGAAATCTTGAGATAGCTGTAGTGGCGCGGGGTCAGCTTGAGCCCGATGTCGGGGACGAGGTCGAGATACGCCGATTTCGGCGCGGGGGCGGCGGCGTGGACTGCGGCGACGACGTCGGCGTACTGCTGCGGCCCGGTCACCGCGAGCACCTTCGGATGCGCGGCGCGGATCATCGCGGCCTCGTGCCCCAGGCAGCCGGTGACGATGACGCGCCCGTTCGCCGCGATCGCCTCGCCGATCGCCGCGAGGCTCTCGGCCTTGGCGCTGTCGAGGAAGCCGCAGGTGTTGACGAGCACGACGTCGGCCCCGGCATAGTCGGGCGACATGCGGTACCCGTCCGACCGCAGTTGGGTCAGGATGCGTTCGGAATCGACCAGCGCCTTGGGGCAGCCGAGCGAGACCATGCCGATCTTGGGCGCAATGGGGAGGACAACGGTCATTGTGCGGGGGCGTGTAGGGGAGAATGGGCTGGCCTGCAAAAAATCCTCCCCGTCTTCGGGGAGGGGGACCGTCGCTCTTGCGATGGTGGAGGGGCGGCGGAGCGAACTCGGACCCTGAGCCTGCTCAACCGCTCCTCCACCACGCGCCGAAGAAGCGCGCGGTCCCCCTCCCTGTTCCGGGGAGGATTTAGAGCGCGCGCGCCGGCAGCAGCTTGACCGGGTCGCTCGCCGCCCGCCCGCGCCGCAGCTCGAAGTGCAGCTGCGGCTCGTCGACCGCCCCGGTCGCGCCCGACCGCGCGATGATATCGCCGCGCGCCACCTTCGCCCCGCGAGCGACGAGGAGCGCCTCGTTGTGCCCGTACGCCGACACCCAGCCGTCGGCGTGCTTAATTAGGATCAGGTTGCCGAACCCCGCGACCGCGTCACCGGCATAGGCGACCACCCCGTCGGCAGCCGCGCGGACGGCCGTGCCGGGGGAGGCCTTGAGATTGACGCCGTCGTTGTACCGGCCCCCCGGCTTCGGCCCGAAGCCCGACAGGATGCGCCCCTCGATTGGCCACGCGAACACCGGCGTCGCGGTCGGCAGCGCCGGGAGCGGGGCGAGCGCCCCGGTCGTCACGGACTTCGGCGCGGCGGGTTTCGGCGCGGCGGCGACCGCGCCCGGGGGACGCGGCGCGGGGCGCGGCTTCGGCTTCGCCAACACCGCGCCGCCGCCCGCCGGTTCGGCCCCAGTGATCAGGTCGTCGATGTCGATGCGGAACGCCTTCGCCCGGTCCTCGACCGACATCGCGGCGACTTGGCGCGCGGTCGGCAGGAGCAATTTGTCGCCGATCTCGATCGTGTACGGCGGCTTGAGGTGGTTCGCGGTGACGACGCGGCTCCACGCCACGCCGTACGCGCGGGCGATGGCGATGCCGGTCTCGCCCGGCTTGACGGTGTGGATGCGCCCGTCCGGCACTACGACGGCGTCGACCACGACCTTGCGCAGCTGCCACGGCGGCTTCGGCGCCGGAACGACGGTGGCGACCTGCGGCGGCGGCGCCTCGGGCAAGGCTGGCGCATAGGTCCGCCCGCCGCACCCGGCGAGCAGCGCAAACGCCAGAACCGCCGCCCGCCGCATCGCTAGTCGATGCCCACCATGGCGTCACGCAAGGTATCTATCGTCGGATAATGCGTCAGGTCGAGGTGGAGCGGCGTCACCGACACCCACCCGCTCCGCACCGCCTCAAGGTCGGTCGCGTGCGCCGGCGTCTCGACCTCGCGGCCGTAGCCGAACCAGAAATACGGGAAGCCGCGCGGGTCGGTCCGCCCGACGATGTTGATATTGCCATAGTCGCGAAACCCCTGTTGCGCGACGCGGACGCCCTTCGCCGTCCCGACCGGGAAGTTGACGTTCATCAGTACGCCCGGCGGCCAGTTGATCCCGCCGAGACGCCGGACGATCGCCGCGCCATGCTTGATCGATGGCGCGAAATCCTCGTTGCCGACGGTATAGTCGCCCATCGCCTGGCTGAGCGCGACCGAGCGGACGCCCGCGAGGCACCCCTCCATCGCCGCCGACACCGTGCCCGAATAGGTCACGTCCTCGGCCATGTTCGGCCCGCGGTTGACCCCCGACAGCAGCAGGTCGGGGCGGCAATCCTTCATCACGTGCCCGATCGCCATCATCACGCTGTCGGTCGGCGTCCCGCGCACCGCGAAGCGCTTGTCGCCCAGCTTGCGCAGCCGGATCGGCGCGGTCAGCGTCAGGCTATGCCCAGTCCCCGACTGCTCCTCGGCCGGCGCGACGACCCAGACGTCGTCGGACAATTCGCGCGCGATTTGTTCGAGCGCGACGAGCCCAGGAGCCTCGATGCCGTCGTCGTTGGTGAGGAGAATGCGCATCGAAACCTTTCTTCCTTGATCCTCCCCGTCTTCGGGGAGGGGGACCGCGCGGCTTCTT
>JBBSFF010000223.1:0-4432 GCA_038238995.1 Sphingomonadales bacterium | reverse complement strand
TTCGACAAGGACTTCCCCGGCGCGACCGTCATCCGCCTCGAACAGAATTACCGGTCGACGCCGCACATCCTCGGCGCGGCCGGCGGGCTGATCGCCAAGAACTCGGGGCGGCTCGGCAAGACTCTGTGGACCGAGCGCAACTCGGGCGACCGGGTCAAGGTGGTCGGCGTCTGGGACGGGCCCGAGGAGGCACGGCTGACCGGCGACTCGATCGAACGCCTCCAGCGCGAGGGCGCATCGCTCAACGACATGGCGATCCTCGTCCGCGCGCAGTTCCAGACGCGCGAGTTCGAGGACCGCTTCATCACCACCGGCCTGCCGTACAAGATCGTCGGCGGCTTCCGCTTCTACGAACGCCTCGAGGTCCGCGACGCGATCGCCTACCTGCGCGTCGTCGTCCAGCCCGCCGACGGTCTCGCGTTCGAACGGATCGTCAACACGCCGAAGCGCGGGCTCGGCGACAAGGCGATGCAGGCGCTTCACGGCCACGCCCGGGCGACGAACCGGCCGCTGTCGTCGGCCGCCAGCGCGCTGATCGAGACCGACGAACTGTCGCCCGCCGCCCGCCGTTCGCTGACCGGCTTCATGACCGACCTCGCGCGGTGGCGGTCGCAGATCGACACGCTGCCGCACGCCGAGCTCGCGCGGATCGTGCTCGAGGAATCGGGCTATATCGCGATGTACCAGGCGCAGCGGTCGACCGACGCCGACGGGCGGCTCGAGAATTTGCAGGAGCTCGTCCGCGCGATGGACGAGTTCGAATCGATGACCGCCTTCCTCGAACACGTCAGCCTCGTGATGGAGAACGACAAGGCCGACCACGAGGAACGCGTGACGATCATGACGCTCCACGCGGCGAAGGGCCTCGAATTCGACCACGTCTACCTCGTCGGTTGGGAGGAAGGCGTGTTCCCGTCGCAGCGGTCATTGGACGAAGGCGGCAACGCCAGCCTCGAGGAGGAACGCCGCCTCGCCTATGTCGGCATCACCCGGGCCAAGCGCGCCGCCACGATCAGCCACGCCGCCAACCGCCGCATCTACGGCCAGTGGACGTCGAGCATCCCGTCGCGCTTCGTGTCCGACCTGCCCGACGACCATATCGACGTGTCGAGCACGATGAGCGGCGGCCCGAGCCTGTGGCGCGCCGCGCTCGGCGGCGGCGACCCCTTCGCCGACGTGACTCGCGGCACCGGTCGCGGCCCCGGCTGGGCGCGGGCGACGGCGGCGGGCGGCGCGAGCGTACCCGGCCGCGGCGGGCTGCAGATCGAAGCCCGCGCGAGCGCGGTCAGCATCGGCCAGCCGGGACGCGGCGACGTCAAGGTCGGCGCGCGCGTGTTCCACTCGAAATTCGGCTACGGCGCGGTCGCGGCGATCGAGGGCAACAAGCTCGAGATCGAGTTCGAGAAGGCGGGGCGGAAGCGCGTGCTCGATAGTTTCATCGAGGTGGTCGCGTAGCGCCGATCGGTCGGCGCGCCGCATGCGTGTCGGCAGTCACGGTAGCAGCAGGCTCGCGTCGCCGTAGCTGTAGAAGCGGTAACCCTCTGCAATCGCATGCGCGTACGCCGCCCGCATCGTCTCCAGCCCCATCAGTGCGCTGACCAGCATGAACAGCGTCGACTTCGGCAGGTGGAAGTTGGTCAGCAGCCCGTCGACCACCGCGAAGCGGAACCCCGGGGTGATGAAGATGCGCGTGTCGCCGCTCCACGCGCGCAGGCCCTCGGAGCTCCACGCGCTTTCGAGCAGGCGGGCGCTCGTCGTTCCGACCGCGATGATCCGGCCCCCGGCGGCCTTCGCCGCGACGATCCGCGCGGCGGCAAGCGGCGCGATGCTGCCCCATTCGGCGTGCATCGCGTGGTCGTCGGTGTCGTCGGCCTTGACCGGCAGGAAGGTGCCTGCGCCGACGTGGAGCGTCACCGTCGCGCGCATGATACCCGCCGCATCGAGCGACGCCAGCAGTTCGGGGGTGAAGTGCAGGCCGGCGGTCGGCGCCGCGACCGCGCCGGGCGTGGTCGCGTAGACGGTCTGATAATCGTCGAGGTCGCGCGCATCGACCGCGCGCTTCGACGAGATGTACGGCGGCAGCGGCATCGAGCCCGCCGCCGCCAGCGCGTCTTCGAACGGCAGCGCGCTGTCGAACCGCCAGCGGACCCCGCCGTCGTCGGCGCGCGCCTCGACCAGGCCCGATAGACCCCCGCCGAAGTCGATGCGGTCGCCGAGCTTGAGGCGCTTGGCGTTCTTGACGAAGCTCCACCAGACGCGGTGGTCCTCGCGCTTGTGGAGGGTGACGCGGATCTTGGCGTCGTGCTTGCGCCCCGCCAGCTGCGCCGGGATGACGCGGGTGTCGTTGAACACGAGGCAGTCGCCGGCGCGGAGCAACCCCGGCAGGTCGGCGATCCCCCGGTCGGCGAGGCCGTCGGGGGTGACGATGAGCAGCCGTGCCGCGTCGCGCGGCACCACCGGACGAAGCGCGATGCGCTCGGCGGGAAGGTCGAAGTCGAAGTCGGCGACGCGCAAGCTGGGGTTCCTGACAAGACGCCGTCCTCCCCGCGAAGGCGGGGTGACGGTGGGATCGCGCTACGGCCGCGACTTGCCGCGCGGGGCTTCCGGCGGCAGCGGCGGCAGCGCCTTTTGCGGCAGCGGCATCCCGGGCATCGGGATTTCGGCGGTCGGCAGGCCCGGCGTCGACATCACGCCGGGGATCGGCGTCGACGGCGCGGGCGGGGGAACGTTGTCCGACCCGATCGACGCGCGGACGATCCGCGACGGGTTCGCCGGCGGCTCGCCCTTCTCGATCGCATCGACATACTCCATGCCCGACTGGACGCGACCCCAGACGGTATAGCTGCGGTCGAGCTTGAGCGACGGCGCGAGGCAGATGTAGAACTGGCTGTTCGCGCTGTCGTTCTCGTTCGCCCGTGCCATCGCGGTGGCACCGCGGACATGCGGCAGGTCGTTGAATTCTGCCTTGAGGTTGGGCAGCTTCGAGCCGCCGGTCCCGGTGCCGGTCGGGTCGCCGCCCTGCGCCATGAAGCCGTCGATCACGCGGTGGAAGATCGTGCCGTCGTAGAAATGCTCGCGCGCCAGCGTCTTGATCCGCTCGACCGACTTCGGCGCGATATCGGGGCGCATCGCGATCGTCACGCGCCCGCCGGTCGACAGGTCGAGCACGAGCGTGTTTTCCGGCGTCAGCGGCGGCGCGGGCGGCACGGCGGCGACCTGCGCCGACGCGGCGGCACCGATCGTCCCACCGATCGTCAGCGCCGCGAAGGCCAGCAGTATCTTGCGCATCGTCATCCCCAAATCAGGCGCCCCGCCGTACCCGCCGCTCACTTGCCCGCGGCTGAACGGCGCGGCCCCCCACGGTCGTCGCCGACGGCGCTACCGCCGCGCGCCGAGTTCGGCAACGCGCGCGACGATATCGGCGGCGATCCGTGGCGTGACGAACTTGCGGATGTCGCCGTCGTAGGTCGCGATCTCCTTGACCAGCCGCGACGCGATCGGCTGGAGCGCGACGTCGGCCATCAGGAAGACCGTCTCGATCCGCGCGTTCAATTGCTGGTTCATCCCCGCCATCTGATATTCGTATTCGAAATCCGACACCGCACGCAGGCCGCGGACGATCAGTTGCGCGTGCTGCGCCTCGGCGAACTTCATCAGCAGCGTGTCGAACGACACCACGCCGACCGCATCGCCGAGGTCTTCGGTCTCGCGCTTCACCTGCGCGACGCGTTCGTCGAGGCTGAACATCGGCGACTTCGACGGGTTGGTCGACACGCCGATGATCAGCTTGTCGACGAGCTTCGCGCCGCGCCGGATAATGTCCATGTGCCCGAGCGTGACGGGGTCGAACGTGCCGGGATAGACGCCGATCCGCATCGCCCTAGAAGTCGCGCAGTTTGTTTGGGCGGCCGCTCATCAGAAATCGCGCTCGATGGCGAAACGCGCAATCGCGCGGAGCAGGTCGGCCTCGCTGCCGTACGAATGGAGGTGGTCGATCGCCTGGTCGATCAGCATCCCGGCCTGCGTCCGCGCGCGGTCGACCCCGAGCAGCGAGACGAAGGTCGACTTGCCCGCCGCCGCGTCCTTGTGCACCGCCTTGCCGGTCTTGTCCGACGTCCCCTCGACGTCGAGCAGGTCGTCGGCGATCTGGAACGCGAGGCCGAGGTCGTGGGCATAGCCCCTGAGCGGGGTCCGCCGATCGTCGGGGATCCGCCCCATGATCGCCCCCGCCTCGAGGCAGAAGCCGATCAGCGCGCCGGTCTTCAGCTGCTGCAGGCGGGTGGTGGCCGCCAAGTCGAACGGCGCCGATTCGGCCGCGAGGTCCATCATCTGTCCGCCCGCCATACCGCTCGGGCCGCTGGCGCGCGCCAGTTCCATCACGAGCTCGGCGCGGGCGAACGGGTCTTCGTGCGTCGCCTCGTCGGCGATCACC
>JBBSFF010000222.1:0-4451 GCA_038238995.1 Sphingomonadales bacterium | reverse complement strand
GTCAGCCCGGTCAGCGACAGGCCGATGCCCGAAACATGATCGTCGAGCGACGACAGCCGCATCTTGACGTCCATCAATTCGAGTTCGAACCGGTCGAACCGCGCGCTCATCCGTTTGAGGAGTTCGTAGGTCAGATTGCCGATCTCATTCTGCTCAGCCATCACACCACCTCCAACAACGACGTCGGCCCGCCCTCGGGGCAGCTCGCCGTGCGCCCGATCGCCGACCCCGCCATCGGCGTCTCGCCCCGCGCCAGCGCGTCGAGCAGCGCGGTCATTCTGGTATAGTCCAAATCCTCGTAATTATCGGCGTTGATCTGGACCATCGGCGCGTTGGCGCACGCGCCGAGGCATTCGACCTCGCTCAACGTGAACAGGCCATCGGCGGTCGTGCCGCCCTTGACCAGTCCCGTGTCGGCGCACGCCTTGAGCAGGTCGTCCGACCCGCGCAACATGCACGGCGTCGTCCCGCAAACCTGAACCTGATACCGCCCCACCGGCTTCAAGTTGTACATCGTATAAAAGGTCGCGACCTCGTAGGCGCGCATGTACGGCATGCCGATCTGCCCGGCGACGAACTCGATCACCGGCACCGGCAGCCACGCCGAGCCCGTCGCCGCCGCCATCTGCTCCTGCGCCAGCCACAGCAGCGGCATGATGGCCGAGGCGCGGCGGGTTTCGGGGTAGCGGGCGAGGATCACGTCGACTTGCGCCGTACTCGCGGGGGTCCATGCGAAGTCGCCGAACTCGCGCGCACGGGCTGCGTCGCGGCGGGCTTCATGGGTGGTGTTGTAGGTGCCGGTGGTCATGTCGTCGCGCCCATGTCGCCCTGTCGCGAACGCCAGCGAAGAAATTTGATCACCGCCGACGAGACCATCGAAATCAGGAGGGCGACGATGAATGCGATCCCGAGATAGTCGCGCGCCGCATCGCCCCAGAGGCTGACGCTGACATACGCCGCGCTCAATGCCAGCGCCGCCACCAACGCTGCAAAGCCGAAGAGGACGGCGATCACCCGCGCGCCCTTCACCGATCCACCTCCCCGAACACGATATCGAGGCTCCCCAGCACCGCGGGTGCATCCGCCAGCATATGCCCCTTGCACAGGAAATCCATCGCCTGCAGGTGCGAAAACCCCGTCGCGCGGATGTGGCAGCGGTACGGCTTGTTCGTACCGTCGGCGACGAGGTAGATGCCGAACTCGCCCTTGGGGCTTTCGGTCGCGACGTACGCCTCGCCCGCGGGGACGTGGAAGCCTTCGGTATACAGCTTGAAATGGTGGATCAGCGCCTCCATCGACCGCTTCATCTCGCCACGTCCCGGCGGCACGATCTTGCGGTCGAGGCTGGCGTGACGCCCGGCGGGCATCGCCGCGACGCACTGGCGAATGAGGCGTACCGACTGGCGCATCTCTTCCATACGGACCATGAAGCGGTCGTAGCAGTCGCCGTGGTGGCCGACGATGACGTCGAAATCGAGCTTGTCGTACACCTCGTACGGCTGCGACTTGCGCACGTCCCACGCGACCCCGCTCGCGCGCAGGCACGGGCCGGAGAAGCCCCACGCGATCGCGTCGGCCTGGGAAATCGTGCCGATATCGACGTTGCGCTGCTTGAAGATGCGATTGTCGGCGACGAGGTTCTGCGCGTCGTCGAGGTGACGGTGGAACTGCGCCGCCCACGCATCGATGTCGCCGAGCAGCCCGTCGGGCAGGTCCTGATGGACCCCGCCGGGGCGGAAGTACGACGCGTGCATCCGTGCGCCCGAAACGCGCTCGTAGAAGCCGAGCAGGCTCTCGCGCTGTTCGAACAGCCACAGCATCGGCGTCCCCGCACCGACGTCCATCGCATGGCTGCTGACGTTGAGGATGTGGTTCGAAATGCGGGTGATCTCGGCGAACATCGTCCGGATATACTGCGCGCGCTCGGGCACCTCGATGCCGGCGAGCTTCTCGATCGCGAGCACATAGCTGTGCTCCATGCACATCGGCGAGACGTAATCGAGCCGGTCCATGTACGGCAGCGCCTGAAGATAGGTCTTCGCCTCGCACAGCTTCTCGGTGCCGCGGTGGAGCAGCCCGATATGCGGGTCGCAGCGCTCGATGATCTCGCCGTCGAGCTCCATCACCAGCCGCAGCACGCCGTGCGCCGCGGGGTGCTGCGGCCCGAAGTTGATCATGTAGTTCTGCTCGCCGCCGATCCCGGGGTCGGTCGGATCGCGGTCGAGCGTGATCGTGCCCGGCTTCATGGTGGCGAGCTCAACCATTGGGTTTGGCCTTGGCGGCGCCGCTGTCGGCGGTGGTGGCGGGGGGCACCGCCTTCTCGTCGCCGGGGAGGATGTAGTCGGTCCCCTCCCACGGCGACAGGAAGTCGAAATTGCGGAAATCCTGCGCCAGTTTGACGGGCTCGTACACCACCCGCTTGTGCTCTTCGCTGTACCGCAACTCGACATAGCCGGTCAGCGGAAAATCCTTGCGGAACGGGTGGCCCTGAAAGCCGTAGTCGGTGAGGATGCGGCGCAGGTCGGGGTTGCCGTCGAACTGGACGCCGTAACAGTCCCACGTCTCGCGCTCGAACCAGCCGGCGACGGGATAGATGCCGGTGAGCGACGGCACCGCGAGGTTCTCGTCGGTGTGGAGCTTGATGCGGAGGCGGCGGTTCTTCGTCAGCGACAGCAAATGGTAATTAACGTCGAAGCGGCAGACGCGCTCGGGGTAATCGGCCCCCGACAGGTCCATCAACTGGTCATAGGCGAGGTCGGGATCGTCGCGCAGCCCGGTGACGACGTCGACGATCGCGTCGCGGACGATGAGCACGGTCAGCTCGCCCGCGTGCTCGGTGACCGACAGGACCGCCGAGCCGAACAGCGCCTCGATACGGGCTTGCACGCCATCGTCGGGCTTGGTTTCCGGCCAGTGCCTCAACGCTCGAAGCTCCCGGTCCGGCGAATTTTCCGCTGGAGTGCGAGGATGCCGTACAGCAGCGCTTCGGCGGTCGGCGGGCAGCCCGGCACGTAGATGTCGACCGGCACGATCCGGTCGCAGCCGCGCACGACGCTGTAGCTGTAGTGGTAATAGCCGCCGCCGTTGGCGCACGACCCCATCGAGATGACGTAGCGCGGCTCGGGCATCTGGTCGTAGACGCGGCGGAGCGCTGGCGCCATCTTGTTGCACAGGGTCCCCGCGACGATCATCACGTCGGATTGTCTCGGCGACGCCCTCGGCGCGAAACCGAAGCGCTCGGCGTCGTAGCGTGGCATCGACGTGTGCATCATCTCGACCGCGCAGCACGCGAGGCCGAAGGTCATCCACCACATCGAGCCGGTCCGCGCCCAGGTGAACAGGTCCTCGGTCGAGGTCGTCAGGAACCCCTTGTTCGACATCTCGCTGTTGACGTCGGCCAGGAAGCCGTCGCGCAGGCCCGCCGGCACCGTCAGCGCCGCGACATTGCTGTCGCCGAGCGCGCGCGCCTGCTGATCCTCGGTGAGCAGATTCGTGTTCATTCCCAATCCAGTGCGCCGATCTTCCACGCGTAGATGAGGCCGATCGCGAGTTCGGCAAGGAACTGCATCATCGCGCCCCACCCCGGCACGCCGGTCCAATGGAGCGACACCGCCCACGGGAACAGATACGCCGCCTCGAGGTCGAAGACGATGAAAAGGATCGACACGAGGTAGAAGCGCACGTCGAAGCGCGCGCGGCTATCGCTGAACGCCGGGAATCCGCTCTCATACTCGCTCAGCTTGTTGGCGTCGGGGCGCGACGTGCCGGTCAGCTTCGACACCAGCACCGGCGTGCCGACGAAGATCAGCGAAAACGCGATGCCGACGCCGATGAACAACAGGATCGGCAGATACTGATAGGCGATGTCGGGCATCGCCGATGTTGGAGTTAAAGATACGGCTGGCAGCATGGCGGACCTTGTATCGAAATCAGCGACCGGGCGCGAGTTTCGCTATGCGCGGTCTAAGCGCCGCAAAAGGTCCGCGCAAGCATGGTGCGCTGCGGCATGAGCGCGGTCGCCACGAACTGGTGCGGGCCGGTGCGGGTAGTGGTGCGGGCGACGGTGCGGGCTGGGTCAGCGCCGGCTCAGCGCGCCTCACGGAGCGCGGTCGCGATCAGCTTGCCGAGCTTGTTGTGGATGCGGTCGTTGCCCGCGACGATCTCCGCCTTCTCGACCGGCCGGTCGCCGCCGCGGAAATCGGTAACAAATCCACCGGCTTCGCGGACGAGGAGGATACCGGCGGCGACGTCCCAATATTGGAGATCGCTCTCCCAATAGCCGTCGTAGCGCCCCGCCGCGACCCACGCGAGGTCGAGTGCCGCCGACCCGAACCGCCGGATGTCACGGACGGCGGGGAGCACCTCGGTGAGCACCTGTGCCTGGGCCGCCCGGCGGGCCGGGAGGTAGGAGAATCCGGTGGCTACCAGTGACTCGGCCAACGCGCGGGGCG
>JBBSFF010000221.1:0-4456 GCA_038238995.1 Sphingomonadales bacterium | reverse complement strand
GCTTCACCGGGGTCGCGTCGAAGCAGAGCGACAACGTCACCTCAGGGCGCGTCTACTTCGACATCATCACCAAGGAACGCCGCGGCGACTTCCTCGGCGCGACCGTTCAGGTCATCCCGCATGTCACCGACGCGATCAAGGCCTTTGCGCTCGCCGACACCGACGACCTCGACTTCGTCCTGTGCGAGATCGGTGGCACCGTCGGCGACATCGAATCGCTGCCCTTCCTCGAAGCGATCCGCCAGACCGGCAACGACCTCGGGCGGGGCCAGGCGATCTACATCCACTGCACGCTGATCCCGTATCTGTCGGCGGCGGGCGAGCTCAAGACCAAGCCGACGCAGCACAGCGTCGCCGAATTGCGCGGGATCGGCATCCAGCCGCACGTCCTCGTCTGCCGTTCAGAACATCCGCTGCCCGATAGCGACCGCGCCAAGATCGCGCTGTTCTGCAACGTCGCGAAGGAGGCGGTGATCCCGGCGCTCGACGCCGACTCGATCTATTCGGTCCCGCTCCAGTACCACCGCGCCGGATTGGACGAGCAGGTGCTCGCCGCGTTCGGCATGGCCGACGCCGCCGTCCCTGACCTCGACCGCTGGGAGGCCATCATGGAGCGGCTGCGCCACCCAGAGGGCGAGGTCACGATCGGCGTCGTCGGCAAGTACATGGGGCTCAAAGACGCGTACAAGTCGCTGACCGAGGCGCTCGTCCACGGCGGGATCGCCAACCGGGTCAAGGTCAACATCCGCTGGATCGAGGGCGAACTGTTCGAGGACCCCGCCGCCGACGTCGCCGCGCAGTTGGAACCGATGCACGGCATCCTAGTCCCCGGCGGCTTCGGCGAGCGCGGGACCGAGGGCATGATCGCGAGCGTCGCCTTCGCGCGCACCCGCGAAGTGCCGTTCTTCGGCATCTGCCTCGGCATGCAGATGGCGTGCATCGAGGGCGCGCGCACCGCCGGATTCGCCAGCGCCGGGTCGTCGGAGTTCGGCCCGACGCCCGAACCCGTCGTCGGGTTGATCACCGAATGGATGTCGCCAAGCGGTCTCGAAACCCGCGCGGCGGGGGGCGACCTCGGCGGGACGATGCGGCTCGGCAGCTATCCCGCGACACTGAGCGGCAACAGCGTCTCGGCGAGCGCGTACGGGTCGACGACGATCGCCGAGCGCCACCGCCACCGCTACGAGGTCAACGCCCACTACCGCGCGCCGCTCGAAGCCGGCGGGCTGCTGTTCAGCGGCATGTCGCCCGACGGGTTGTTGCCCGAGATCGTCGAACGCCCCAACCACCCATGGTTCGTCGGCGTCCAGTTCCACCCCGAATTAAAGTCGAAGCCGTTCGAGCCGCACCCACTGTTCGCGAGCTTCATCGCGGCGGCGGTCAAGCAGAGCCGGTTGGTCTAGCGGTTTCCGGACGCCGCATTCCGCTGCTGCTGGTGATTCGGTTCGGTCCGATTATGCCGGGCTTCTCGCAACGGGAGCCGTCCAGTGATCATCCGCGCCGTCCTCGCCCTGATATTGGCTTCCCCCGTTGCCGCCGAGACCGTCGCCGCGTGGAACCCCGACGCGATCGCGTGGCAGCGCGTCAATCCCGACGGAACGAAATTCGCACTCCTCGAAGGCACGCGCGATACCCCCGGCGTCGCCTTCACCTACGCCTTCTTCATCCCCGCCGGAGTTTGGGACGCCCCGCACAGCCATGCTGCGACCGCGCGCGTGTTCGTCGCGCGCGGCACGCTCCACCTTGGCTACGGCGACACGCTCGACAAGCCGCGGGCGGCGTTGTTTTCGGCGGGGAGCATGCTTGTCGTGCCTGCTGGAGCGCATCATTTCGATGGGTCGGACACCGATACGATCATCATCGGCACCGCGGTCGGGCCGTGGTCGACCGACTACGTCGACCGGCGCGCGCTACCCGCCGCGGGCGCGCCGACGAGTCCGCACTAGCTCGAAAACGAAAACGCCCGGGTGGTTAACCCGGGCGCTCGCGGTGACGAGACCAACTTCGACCGCGCGGTGGTGGATGACAGCCCCCTGGCTCGACCATCCGCGCTGTACGGCCTATACGCTGGCCGCTTATCTTCCCTGAACTCCAGCCACTTACGGCGTGAGAACATGGCATTTCGATAACCGCGCGCCGGTTTCGTGTCACCGTCAATTGTCGTGGTCGCTGTCGGAATCATCGGGAGTGTTGTGCGCGTGCAACAGCTTCGCTAGACCGCCGCGCGCGACCTGCGAGCCGACCCCTGAATCAGAAAGCGTTCCCGTGCGCCTCAGCCGTTATTTCCTCCCCGTGCTCAAGGAAATCCCCGGTGAGGCGCAGATCGTCAGCCACCAGTTGATGCTCCGTGCGGGCATGATTCGTCAGACCGCGGCGGGCATTTATGCGTGGTTGCCGATGGGTCTGCGGATCTTGCGCAAGATCGAGCAAATCGTTCGCGAGGAGCAGGAAAACGCCGGCGCGGTCGAGCTGTTGATGCCGACGATCCAGTCGGCCGAATTGTGGAAGCAGTCGGGGCGATATGATGCGTACGGTCCCGAGATGCTGCGGATCACCGACCGGCACGACCGCGAGATGCTGTTCTCGCCGACCGCCGAGGAGCTATTCACGACGATCTTCGCGAACGGGGTCAAAAGCTACCGCGACCTGCCGCGTATCCTGTACCAGATCCAGTGGAAGTTCCGCGACGAGATCCGTCCACGCTTCGGCGTAATGCGCGGGCGCGAGTTCCTGATGAAGGACGCGTACAGCTTCGACCCCGACCTTGCCGCCGCACGGCATAGCTACAACCGGATGTTCGTTGCCTACTTGCGCACCTTCGCGCGGATGGGGTTGCACGCGATCCCGATGCGCGCCGACACCGGGCCGATCGGCGGCGACCTCAGCCATGAATTCATTGTCCTCGCCCCGACCGGCGAGAGCGATGTGTTCTACCACGCCAACTGGGAGGCAGCGCGCGACACGACGGTCGATGCCGACGACCCGGCCGCGCTCCAGGCGTATGTCGACGGGCTCAACACCGACTATGCCGCGACGAGCGAGAAGCGCGACGCGGACCTCGAGGCCGCCGCCGGTGCCGCGCTCAAGCAGTCGCGCGGGATCGAGGTCGGGCAGGTGTTCTACTTCGGCACCAAATATTCCGAGGCGATGGGGCTGAGCGTCGCGGGGGCCGACGGCGTCGCGATCGTCCCGCACATGGGCAGCTACGGCATCGGCGTGTCGCGGCTCATGGGCGCGCTGATCGAGGCGAACCACGACAAGGACGGGATCATTTGGCCCGAAGCGGTCGCGCCGTACCGCGTCGTCCTGATCAACCTGCGCGCCGACGATGCCGCGTGCACGGCGGCGGCGGATGCGCTGTACGACCGGCTGACCGCGCGCGGTACCGAGGTGTTGTACGACGACCGCGACGAACGCGGCGGCGCGAAGTTCGCCACCGCCGACCTGATCGGCGTGCCGTGGCAAATCGTGATCGGCCCGAAGGGCGTCGCCGCGGGGACGGTCGAGGTCAAGCGGCGCGGGGCGGGGAATAAGGACGAGATGAGCGTCGAGGCAGCGATGGAGAGACTGACATGATTCGGTTGATGACGGCAGCTTTCGCGACGATGTCGCTGCTCGCGGGCAATGCGACGGCACAGCCGAGCAATGCGACGGCACAATCGACGCCGTCGGCGCCGCCCAACTATGCCCCGGCCAGCGCGTGGCTCTGCCGCCCCGGCACCGAGACGTTGTGCACGACCGGGCTCGACGCCATCGCGATTGCCGGCGACGGGATGCGGACGCCCGCGCCGTTCACCGTCGCCGCCGACCCCAAGGTCGACTGCTTTTATGTCTACCCGACCGTGTCGGCGGAAACGACACTGTTCGCCGACATGAACGCCGGTGATGCCGAGCGACACGTCGTCGCCGCGCAGGCGGCGCGGCTGTCGTCGCGATGCCGCGTCTTTGCGCCGATCTACCGGCAACTGACGAGCGCCGGGTTGCGCGACGCGGCGGTGTCGAACGCGCCGATCGAATTCGACGGGCCGTATCGCGACGTTCGCGCGGCGTGGAGCTGGTATCTCGCACACGAGAACCATGGTCGCGGCGTCGTCCTCGTCGGCCATAGCCAGGGAACGATCATTCTCCAGCAGCTCATCGCCGAGGAAATCGACGGCAAGCCGGTGGCGAAGCGTCTGGTCGCGGCGTTCCTCGCCGGCGATCCGGGGTTGGCGGTACCCGTCGGCAAGGTCGTCGGCGGGGTGTTCAAGCATGTTCCCGTCTGCACCCGCGCCGCCGAGACCGGCTGCGCCTATGTCTGGGGCAGTTATCTCGCGGACGACACGCCGCCGCAGCGGTTCTTCGGCAACGCGCCGGGCCATGGGCTCGTCGCCGCGTGCGCGGTTCCCGCGGCGCCGGGCGGTGGCGACGGCGAACTCAAGGCGTATCTTCCACGGCCTTCGCTCGCCGCGGCGAG
>JBBSFF010000220.1:0-4479 GCA_038238995.1 Sphingomonadales bacterium | reverse complement strand
TGTCTTCCCCGCGCTCGAGGGCACCCGCCCGGTTCTCGTCGAGATCCAGGCGCTCGTTGTCCGCCTGCCGAGCGGGGCGACCCCGCGCCGCGCCGTCGTCGGCTGGGACAGTGCGCGGCTGGCGATGATCCTCGCCGTCCTCGAATCGCGCTGCGGGATGAGCTTCTCGAACTGCGAGGTCTATCTCAACGTTGCCGGGGGGCTGCGGATCAACGACCCCGCCGCCGACCTCGCCGTCGCCGCCGCGCTCGTCTCGGCGCTAACCGACACGCCGGTCGGCCACGACACCGTCGCGTTTGGTGAGATCGCGCTGTCGGGCGAAGTGCGCGGCGTCGGCCACGCCGGGTTGCGGTTGAAGGAGGCGGCGAAGCTGGGGTTCGCCGCGGCGCTGGTGCCGGGGTCGACCGATGCGAGCGGCGGGATGCGGACGGCGAAGTTCCGGACGCTGGCAGGGCTGGTCGATCATCTGGGGGTGAAGACGTAAAAGATCCTCCCCGTCCCGGGGAGGATTTCGCACGCCACCCAAACCCGCTAACACCGCCGCATCATGGCCAATCTCACCGCGCTCGATATCGTCGTTCTCCTCCTCATCTTCCTCGGCGGGCTCGCGGGGCTCGCGCGCGGGTTCGTCACCGAGGTGCTGTCGCTGCTCGCCTGGGTCGCGGCGATCATGGCGGTGCGGTTCCTGTATCCGATCGGCAAGACGGTCGCCTTTCATTTGACGGGCACCGAATCCGGCGCGGCGATCCTCGCCTTCGCCTCGATCTTCCTGACGACCTTCATCGTCTTCCGGATGATCGCGGGCGAGCTCGGTGACCGGACGCGGTCGTCGGTCGTCGGCCCCGTAGACCGCGTCCTCGGCCTCGGCTTCGGCGCGTTCAAGGGGCTGATCGGGGCGTCGATCCTGTTCCTGATCGTCCAGTTCGGCTATGACACGGTCGAGGCCGGGGCCCCCCGCCCGGCGTGGCTGACCGCGTCGCGGACCGCGCCGCTGCTCGACGTGACGTCGAAGGCGATGGTCGATTTCGTCGAGAAGCGCCGCCACCCGGTGCCCGACCTGACGACGACCGGTGCGCCGCCGCCCGACCGCGCGACGCCGAAGGGTGGCTACGACAAGGACGACCGCGGCGCGCTTGACCGGCTGCTCGACGGCGGCAGCAAGACGCCGTTGTGAGCCGCATCCGCCTCTACGACACGATGACGCGGCAAAAGGTCGACCTCGACCCCGCCGACCCGAAGCGCGTCACGATGTACGTCTGCGGCCCGACGGTCTACGGGCGCGCGCACATCGGCAACGCGCGCCCCGCGGTGGTGTTCGACGTGCTGCGACGCCTGCTGCGCCACGAATACGGCGCCGAACACGTCGTGTACGCGCGCAACATCACCGACATCGACGACAAGATCATGGCCGCGGCCGCCGCCGAGGGGGTCGCACCAAAGGTTATTGCCGACCGGTATGAGGCGCATTACCTCGCCGACATGGGCGCGCTCGGCGTCCAGCGACCCGACCTCGAACCGCACGCGACCGACTATGTCGCGCCGATGATCGCGATGATCGCCGACCTGATCGCCAAGGGTGTGGCGTATGCGGTGCCGGGGCACGAGGTGCTGTTCGACATCGCCGCGCTCGACCGATACCCGGTGTTGCAGAAGCAGCAGCGCGACCAGATGCGCGCGGGGTCGCGCGCCGAAGCCCTGCCGTACAAGCGGGGCGAGTTCGACTTCGTCCTGTGGAAGCCGTCGACCGACGGCCAGATCGGCTGGGACTCGCCGTGGGGCTATGGCCGTCCGGGGTGGCACATCGAATGCTCGGCGATGATCGCCGCTGAGTTAGGCACGACGATCGACATTCACGGCGGCGGGCTCGACCTGATCTTCCCCCACCACGAGAACGAGATCGCGCAGTCCGTGTGCGCCCACGATGGCGCGCCGCTCGCGCAGGTGTGGATGCACAACGGCTTCCTCAGCATGGTGGAGACGAAGATGTCGAAGTCGCTGGGGAATGTGGTCGGGGTCGATGAGTTGCTGGCGGCGGGGTGGCACCCGGAGGTGCTCCGTCTTGCACTGCTTAGCGCGCATTACCGTCAACCGCTGGCGTGGACCGATGAACTGCTCATCGAAAGCAAAAAGCGAGCCGACCGTCTCTATCGTCGGCGCGGCAATGCCCCACCCGCCGCTGGCATGCCCGATGCAAACTTCGTCGCAGCGCTTCGAGATGACCTCAATACACCGGCGGCGTGGTCACGCCTGTCCGAGATCGACGATCCCGCAGTCCTTGCAGCTACGGGCCAGTTAATCGGATTGCTTGGCCAAGGAGCAGATACATACTTTCGGACCGGAAAATACGAAGGGCCGGCCGGGATCGGCATCGCGATCGGTAGTTTCAGCCGCGTTGCCGACCCGGTCCCGCGTTCGCCGGAGGAGATCGAGCTATTGATCACCGCCCGCACCGCCGCCCGCGCCCGCAAGGACTTCGCCGAATCCGACCGCATCCGCGACGACCTCGCGGCGCAGGGGATCATCCTCGAAGACGGCCCCGGCGGCACGACGTGGCGGCGCGCCTAGTCATCGTCGGGCTGGGTCTTCGCGTATCCGGTTCGGTGCGGACTTGTGCGCGAAACGGTGCGGCGCCGTCCCGGTCCGCGAGATCGGGTGCGTCGGCGTTAAGTTAGTTAAGTTGTTCATCTTCGGGGGCGCCGATTGGCGGTCACGGCGCGACCGACTATATCAGTTGGGCATGAGCGACACCCTCTACAACATCGCGATCTTGCGCCTCGCAGCGGCGATTCCGCATTCCGCCCGCCTCGACGGCGCGCAGGCGAGCGTCGTCCGCGTGTCGCCGGTGTGCGGCAGCAAGGTGACGGTCGACCTCGACGTCGACGACGGCGGTCGGGTGACGCGCTTCGGGCAGGAGGTCCGCGCCTGCGCGCTCGGCCAGGCATCGGCGGCGCTGCTCGGCGCGCATGTCGTCGGACGGAGCAGGGCCGAGATCGCTGCCGCGCGCGACGCCCTCGCCGCGTACCTCAAGGGCACCGCCGCGACGCCGGGTGTGTGGCCCGGGCTCGACCTGTTTGCCCCGGCCCGTCCGCACAAGGCACGCCATGGCTCGATCCTGCTCGCTTTCGAGGCGGCGGCGCAGGCCGCTGCGGCGGCGGTGACCCCCGTGCTCGACACCGCGCACCGCTTGCCCGATACGGCAACCAGCCACTGATCCGGGGAGATCGACGATGACGACGAGCCGCGAAGTCCGCCTGATGAGCCGTCCCGACGGAATGCCCGTCGTCGACAATTTCGCGGTGGCGAGCGTCGATCTCGCCGCCCCGACCGACGGTCAGGTCCGGGTCCGCAACCGCTTCATGTCGGTCGACCCGTACATGCGCGGGCGGATGTACGACCGCCCGAGCTATGTCCCGCCGTTCGCGATCGGGCAGCCGCTCCAGGGGCATGCGATCGGCGAGATCGTCGAGTCGCATGCCGATGGCTTCGCGGTCGGCGACATGGTGTCGTCGATGTTCGGTTGGCGCGAGGAATATGTCGTCGACCCCGCCGCGTTGGCGAAGATGATGCCGGGCATGTTCACCAAGGTGCCGGTGATGGCGGGCGTGTCGCCGAGCGCGTATCTCGGCGTCCTCGGCATGCCCGGGCTGACGGCGTGGGCGGGGCTGCTCGAGGTCGGCCAGCCCAAAGCGGGCGAGACGGTATTCGTCAGCGGCGCGGCGGGTGCGGTCGGCAGCCTTGTCGCCCAGATCGCCAAGATCAAGGGCTGTCACGTCGTCGCCTCGACGGGGAGCGCGGCGAAATGCGACTGGCTCCGCGCCGCGGGCGTCGACCATGCGGTCAACTATAAGGACGGTAACCTGCTCGAAGCGGTCCGCGCCGCCGCGCCGAACGGCATCGACGTTTATTTCGACAATGTCGGCGGCGAGCATCTCGAAGTTGCGATCGAACTCGCCAACAGCTTCGCGCGCTTCGCCGAATGCGGGATGATCTCGCAATATAACGCGACCGAGCCGGTGCCGGGGCCGCGTAACATGATCATGATCGTCGGCAAGCGCTTGAAGCTGCAGGGCTTCATCGTCAGCGCATACGACGGGATGCGCGACCAGTTCATGACCGACATGGGCGGCTGGATCGCCGATGGCCGGATCAAGTGGGAAGAAACGGTGATGGAAGGCATCGAGGCGGCCCCGGCCGCATTCCTTGGCCTGTTCACCGGCGGGAACACGGGGAAGATGGTGGTCAAGCTGTAGCGCGGCCGAGCGCAGCGAAGCAGACGCCCTTCGCGTCTGTTAGCAGCGCGCGGGCTCGCGCAAAGCCGGACGGCGGGTCGGCGGCGCAAAGCCGCCGAGCCCGTCCGACGACGGTATGGGCTTTGCCCATGCGCTTTTTTATGCAGCCCCGTCTCAGCAAAGCCGCGCCGTCGGACGGGTTCGGCGGAAGGCCCGCCGACCCGCCGGCCGGCTTCGCGCGAGTCGCGCG
>JBBSFF010000219.1:0-4489 GCA_038238995.1 Sphingomonadales bacterium | reverse complement strand
GCGACGACCGCGTCGGTCAAGGGCACAGTGCCCAACGCCGGGGCGAACCGCCGGGTAACGGCGGATGTAATCGCGACCGGCGTCGTGTCGGGTACGGGCTTCAGCTTCAACTCGGGTGCCGTCGCCGCGACGAAGACCTGCTTGTCGACAGTCGGCAATCCGGCCTGCTCGAACTTCACCAGCGCCTCTAACGCGGGCTCGATCGTCGGCACGCAGAACATCTCCAATGCTAACCTTGCGGCCTATGCGGGCGCGGGCAACGTCACGTTCAACCGGACGACGACGGGTTCGACCAAGGTCACCAACGGCGCGAACGCGACCAACGGCATCGCCAACGGCACGTTCACGGTCGGCGACGCTACCGCCGCGAACAACGTCTACAGCGTCACCTACGACTATCTGAACTTCGCCAACCCGTCGTTCAGCGGCACTAGCAATGTCCCCGTCCTCACTCTCGATTTCGGGAAGGTCGAGCGTCCCAACGGTCCGGTCACGCTCAACTTCTCGTTGTTCAACATTGGCAACAGCAACAGCGCCGGGCTTAGCCTGACGTCGGTCGTGCAATCGAACCCGGGCAGCCCGTTCACCTCGACCGTGTCGCCTTTCGTCAATCTGACCGGCGGTTCGTCGAATACATATTCGGTGACGCTCGATGTCTCGCAGCTCGGCACGTTCAGCAACACCGCGACCATCAACCTGAAGGACTTTGCGCCGGGCGGCATCGGCGGCAAGACCTATTCGTTGACGATCAACACGCTGGCGACGGTCCTGCCCGAGCCCGGCACGTGGGCGATGTTGATCGTCGGCTTCGGCCTCGTCGGCTTTAGCCAGCGCCGCCGCGCCGCGCGGACGGGGGTCGCTCTCACCGACTGACACCGCCAACGTCGACGGGAACGTCCGTCGTGACATGCGGCCCGCAGCGCCCGTCGCTGCGGGCCGTTCTGTTTCCGGGTTCCGATGCGAGCCAGGCGGGCAGGGTGGTGAGCGGTCGCATCGACGGCGGCGGTCGCGTCGCGTAGCACCCGTCTGGTGACCGTCGCGCTCGTCCATCATCCCGAGTACGTCGCGCCGCTGCCGCCGGGGCACAGCTTTCCGATGGACAAATACGGGCTGCTGATGGTCGCGCTCGGCGATCTCGCGGCCAATTATGCCGTACGCCTCCCCGACCTAGCGCCGCGCGACTGGATCGAGGCGGTGCACACCCCGGCCTATGTCGCGGCGGTGTTCGACGGCACGTTGTCGCACGAACAGGAGCGGCGGATCGGCTTTCCGGTGACCGCAGCGATGGTGCGGCGGTCGCGGCTGGTGATCGGGGGTACCTACCTTGCCGCGCGCATCGCGCTCGACACCAATGCTGCGGCGGACCCCGCCGGCGGCTTCGCCGCGAACACTGCCGGGGGGAGCCATCACGCGCTGCCCGACGGCGGGGCGGGGTATTGCATCTTCAACGACCTCGCCGTCGCGGGGGCGCGGCTGCTCGTCGAGCGGCGGGTGGCGCGGGTCGCGTTCGTCGATCTCGACGTCCATCAGGGCGACGGCACGGCGGCGATCTTCACCGGGCGAAGCGACGCGGTGACGTTTTCGATGCACGCAGAGAAGAACTTCCCCGTGCGCAAGCAAGCCTCGACGCGCGATGTCGAGCTGCCTGACGGCATGGGCGACGACGCCTATCTAGCGCTGCTCGCCGCCGAATTGCCGCTGTTCCTCGACACGCACCGACCGGGGCTGGTTCTGTACCAGGCGGGGGTCGATCCGCACGTCGACGACCGGCTCGGGCGGCTGGCGCTGAGCGACGCCGGACTCGCCGCGCGCGACCGGTTCGTGGTCAGGGTGTGTCGGGCGCGCGGGGTGGCGGTCGCCTCGACCCTCGGCGGCGGCTACGGCACCGACCGCGCCGCGGTTGCGCACCGCCACGCGCGGTCGATCATGGCGATGGCCAGCGCAGCGGAGAGTATGACAGAAAAACTACGTGGACCCGCCCCGTCGCCGGGAGTAGACCGCGCGCCATCATGACACCCGGAAAATGTTGATGGCGACCGTGTTGACGTCCGCGTTCGCCGAGCCGACCGCCCCGCCCGCCACGCCGCACGGCGAACATCACGAAACGATGGTCGTCCGTTTCGCCGGCGACAGCGGCGACGGCATGCAGCTGACGGGGGGGCAATTCACCCTGTCGACCGCGCTCGCCGGTGACGACTTCGCGACATTCCCTGACTTTCCGGCTGAGATCCGCGCGCCGCAGGGGACGACCTTTGGCGTGTCGGCGTTCCAGATCAACTTCGGCGCGAACGGTATCGAGACGGCGGGCGACGAGCCCCACGTGCTCGTCGCGATGAACCCGGCGGCACTCCAGGTCAACGTCGGCGACCTTCGCCCCGGCGGGCTGGTCATCATCGACAGCGGCGAGTTTTCGGCGCGCAACCTTGCCAAGGCGGGGTATGCGGCCAACCCGCTCGAGGACGACAGCCTCGCCCGGTGGCAGGTGATGGCATTCGACATCAGCCGCCAAACGCTCGAGGCGGTCAAGCCGTTCGGGCTCGGCAACAAGGAGGCGCTGCGCTGCAAGAACATGTGGACGCTCGGCCTCGCGCTGTGGCTGTTCGACCGCGACCGCGCGCCGCTGATCGCGTGGCTGACGTCGAAGTTCTCGAAGAACCCGGTGCTGGCGCAGGCGAACGCCGCCGCCTTGAACGCGGGGCACGCGTACGGCGAGACCGCCGAGTTGGACGGGCCGCTCAAGCAGTTCGCGGTCGATGCCGCGGTCGCCGCGCCGGGCTTCTATCGCACCGTCACCGGCGGCGAGTCGCTCGCACTCGGGCTGGTGGCGGGGGCGAAGCTCGCCGGCCTGCCGATGTTCTTCGGGTCGTACCCGATTACCCCGGCGTCGCCGATCCTGCACGCGCTCGCGCGGCTGAAGGAGTTCGGCGTCACGACGTTCCAGGCCGAGGACGAGATCGCCGCAATCTGTTCGGCGATCGGCGCGAGCTATGCCGGGCATTTGGGCGTCACGTCGTCGAGCGGCCCCGGCATCGCGCTCAAAGGCGAGGCGCTGGGGCTGGCAATCATTACCGAGCTGCCGCTCGTCATCGTCAACTCGCAGCGCGGCGGGCCGTCGACCGGGCTGCCGACCAAGACCGAGCAGAGCGACCTGTACCAGGCGGTCTACGGCCGCAACGGTGACGCGCCGCTGGTCGTGATCGCCTCGCGCTCGCCGTCGGACTGCTTCGAGGTGGCGATCGAGGCGTGCCGCTTGGCGGTGCAGTTCATGACCCCGGTGATGCTGCTGACCGACGGCTATATCGCCAATGCCGCCGAGCCGTGGCGCGTCCCCGACATGGCGGATTTTGCCGCTTTCCCCGTGACGTTCCACACCGACGTGCCGACCGCGGGCCACATCAACCCGTACGCCCGCGACTCCGAAACGCTCGCACGGATCTGGATCAAGCCCGGCACGCCGGGGCTTACGCACCGCATCGGCGGCATCGAGAAGGGCGTCAAGACTGGCAACATCAATTACGAAGCCGACAACCATCAGGCGATGACCGACATTCGGGCGACCAAGATCGCCAACATCGCCAGGCACATCCCGTTGCAAGACGTCGATCAGGGGCCGTCGTCGGGACCGCTGGCGCTAGTCGGCTGGGGCTCGACCTACGGCCCGATCCGCAAGGCGGTCCAGCGCGCGGGGGCGAGGGGGCTCGACGTCGCCCACATCCACATCCGCCACATCTGGCCGCTGCCCGCGAACCTCGGTGCGTTGCTGCGCGGGTATGAGAAGATCATCGTGCCCGAAATGAACACCGGCCAGCTCAAGACCGTGCTCCGCGACCAGTATCTCGTCGACGCGCAGCCGCTCAACAAGGTCAGCGGCCAACCCTTCAAGATCGCGGAGATCGAGGCGGCGATTGAAAAGGCTCTGGAGTTATGAATTTCAGCCAATAACTTCGTGTCTTGTTAAAATGTGATTGGTAACTCGAGTCCACGCTACAAAAGGAGAATACGTGGACAGTAGAACGATTATTAGACTTATCGAAGCGGAAGGCTGGGAGTTCAAGGAGCAGCAGGGGAGTCACGCGCACTTTCGTCACGCGACGAGACGTGGCAAGACGACCGTGCCGCATCCCGTAAAGGATATGCCGATCAAGACGCTGATCTCGATCGAGCGGCAGTCAAGCGTAAAGTTGAGGAGACGATAATGGCACAGCAAGTCTACCTCGGCGGCGTGTGCGGTACCGAGGGCCACTACGGGATTGTTTTTCCCGATTTTCTTGGTTGTGTTTCGGTCGGCGAGAAGCTGATTGATGTCGTCGCGATGGGCAAAGAGGCTCTGCAGTTTCATATCGAAGGAATGGTCGAGGATGGCGACCCATTGCCGGTGCCGTCGGCGGTCGACTTCGCCCGCCTTCAGCATGAGTTTTCCGATCCCGACGATCCGGCGGATATCGAGCCGTGGGTTGCAGTTGTGGCAATCGAGGTAAAAATTCCGACG